>DATKZR010000104.1:0-15525 GCA_035527875.1 Nitrosopumilaceae archaeon
ATTCCATCTGGAATGCTTTCTTGTGGCACATAATCTGACATCATCATTCCCATCATTCCAAACATCATTGAAAACATCATCATATCCATAACTCCAAAAAACATCATTGTTGGGAGAATTGATTTATTGTCATCCATGTATTGTTTTAATTTTTGCTTGTCTCCTGTTTTGTAAATAAGAGACATTTGGTTCCATTTTTCTTGTAATTTATGAACTCGTTCATCTACTTCCCTTGAGCCTTTTTCAGTAGTGATAATTTCTATTTTGGATCCTAACCAACCTTTTTTCTCCTGGACTGTAATAAACCCATTTTCTTCAAGTTTCTCTAAAATTGAATTTAATTCATCTCCTTCAATTTGTGTAGTATTTTTTATTTTGTCAAATTTGTTTATTCCATTTTTGATGGCTCCAAGAACAATCAGATCTTTTGGTTCAGATTCCATAATTATAATTTAAATTTACAATTAAAATATTCTACGGTCTTAATTTTTATTGATTATTTTAGTAGTTGTTTTGACTTTAGATCCAAAATTACCCTAGGAATGCCTTCTCTGTACGATGGATATTGAAATTTGTATATTTGACTAATTTTTTTATTTGATACTTTCATAGATGTAGTTAGCAATTTGATCAAATCTCCACCAAGAATAGCCTTAGCAAGAAAAACAGGTACACTTCCTGGATGTTTTACACCTATTTGATCTGCTGTAAAATGCACAAACTCTCTAAAATGAGCCGGAGTAGAATCTGACACGATAAAAGTTTCGTTTTTTGAAACATTTTCTAAAATTGCCATGATGCTTCCTATGGCATCATCAATGTGTACATATCCTTTGTAATATTCACCATTTTTTGGTAGTCTAATAGTATTTTTTAAAAGACGTTTGATTAGAAATTCGTAAAACCATCCTCTAGGCCCATACACATCTCCCAAATGAATAACTGAGAAATCAATGCCCAATTCTTTACAATTCTTTTCTAGAAATTTCTGTGCTTGGAGTCTAATTTTTACAAAATCAGTTGTGGCATTATAAGGATATTTTTCATCTACAATAGTATCTCTTGGCTCTCCGTAAACTCCCAAACCTGAAATATGGATTATTGCTTTTGCCTTGTCGTTAATTTGGTTAAAAAGGTTTTTAGTTCCACCTAAATTTACCTTTTCTGATATTTTTTTGTTTTTTTCAAGAGGAGTATGTGATGCAAGATGAAAAACACAATCAATGTTTGAGATTGGTATGTCTAATTTGGAATCAGTCAAATCGCCTATTGTGCTCTTAGAATTTGGATGAGATTGTTTTCCCTTTCTAATTAAAGATGTAACATCGTATTTTTTTTCAACGAGTTTTTCTACTAGTCTTGTTCCAATAAATCCTGTAGATCCTGTAACTAAAACTGATTGAGTCATTTTTTCATTTAATTAATCTGATTACTGTATTTGGACTTTGTTCTTTTTGGCAAATTTCGATGAAAATGACTAAACTTGAATTATTTACACAAATTATATTTCGCTCTGATTAAGATTTCTTGTGGAACATGATGAATACAGTGATGAGGAAATCAGAGATATTCTTTCTTTAAAAAAAGTGACCGTTATTGGAATGTCAAAAAATGCTAGAAAGGCAGCACAATTTGTCCCAAAATATTTATCTGAAAATGGATATGATATCACGCCTGTCAATCCAACTACAAATGAAATTTTGGGGAAGAAATGTTATTCGGAAATTTCTGAAGTTGAGAGTGAAATCGACATTGTAGATGTTTTTAGACCCTCAGAGAAAGTACTTCCAATAATTATTGAGGCGATCAAGAAAAAACCCAAAGTTATTTGGTTGCAGGAAGGCATCCATAATCAAGAAGCAGAAGAATTGGCCATAAAAGCTGGAATTAAAATTGTATTCAATAGGTGCATGTTGGCTGAACACCAGAGGCTTTGCAGCTAATGACTATTGAGGATTTTTACAATGACTTGGTAATTCTAACAGAAAAATATGGCAAAAACAACATTTCTTTAAAACTTGAAAAAGATCTAGACAATGATATAATCAAAATTTTTGGAGAAAAAATTACTGCATTGGAAAGGGCAAAAAATGGATTAAATGATGTTACAGAATTGGCATATGCTACGGCTGAGCACCATCCATACTGGAATATTCTCTATAATAGCTCCGAAATTGCAAATACTGTTTTAGAACATTGGAAAGATAAAATTTCAAAAGATGATATAGGCGAAATCGAATGGGGCATTAAAGAGATAGCCCAAACATTGGAAAAAATTAAAGAAAAAGTTTAATCATATTCTAGACAGAGATAAATATTCTAGAACATTAAAGAGTCTGTGCCAATTAGGATTGGATTAATAGGAAAAACAAATACTGGAAAAACCACATTCTTTAATGCTGCAACATTATCTTCTGAGGAAGTTTCATCGTATCCCTTTACAACAAAAAAACCACTCTCTGGAATCTCTCATGCTATTACATTATGTGTTCATCCTGAATTCAAAGTACAAGATAATCCTAATAATTCAAAATGTGTTGAGGGATGGAGATACATTCCAATTGAAATAATTGATTTACCGGGCCTTATCAAAGATGCTTGGAAAGGTAAAGGTCTTGGGAATCAATTTCTTTCAATTGCCGCACAATCCGACGCATTATTGCATGTAGTTGATGCTTCAGGAGGAATTGACTCTACAGGTCAAATCAGCGAAGTTGGAACTGGCGACCCAATTTCGGACTTTGCAGATATTGAAGAAGAACTTGTTATGTGGTATCAAAAAATTTTAGAAGGAAATCGAGAAAAAGTTTCAAAGTCAATTAGAACTGGGTCTGATACAATTGAGGCCATAACTGACTTGTATCAAGGGATTGGCGTAAATAAATTTCATGTAAAAGATGCTTTATACTCAACTGGTTTGGGTGACAAGGCTTTTGATGATTTTGATGTTTCAGATAGTAAAAAACTAGCATCACATCTACGGAGGATATCAAAACCTACCCTAATTGTTGCCAATAAAATAGATGTAAAAGGCGCTGACAAGAATTTTGATAGATTAAGAGAGCGTTACAATGATACCATAGTAATTCCTGCCAGCGGTGATAGCGAACTTAGTTTAAGGCGAGCCGAACAAAAAGGACTAATCAAATACTCTCCTGGTTCCGAGCAGTTTGATATTATGAAATCCGATGAATTAAATAAAAAACAGACAGCTGCCCTTGATTTTATTAAACAAGGAATAATGGGTGAATACATGAGGACCGGTGTCCAATTTGCGATAAACATTGCCGTCTTTAAATTACTAAAAATGAACTCTATCTACCCTGTGGCTGATGACAAGAATCTATCAGATAGGAAAGGACGAATATTGCCAGATTTAATTTTGTTAAAGGATGGTGCTACTGTAAATGATTTGGCAAGAGAAATTCACACTGACCTCACAAAGGGACTTCTTTATGCTAAAGATCTTAGATACAACTTGAGGTTACCCATAGACTATCAGTTAAGGGATCGAGATGTGGTTTCGTTGATTAATGCATCAAAAAAATAATTATTTTCTCTTCTAGTTTGTTAATTTTTTTAAATAGTTTATTTCAAACACTTATTGTAATAAAATTTTATGACAATAAATATTCTTAATACCATCTAATCTTAAATTTCTATGGGGGATAGTATGCAGTGAAGTACAGTAAAGTTTTAATTTTATTTACATTTTTTGTAATTTCTATTTCTTCTTTTACGGGTTTGGAACAAAAAGCTAATGCCGATAGCGAACCTAATTTCTTTATTTGTCATAGACCTCATAATAATCCTGATCATCTAGTTCCAATTGTTGTTGACATTAGCTCTGTAGATACACATATTGGTCATGGTGATACATTTGATTGTGATCTTCCACCGACTGATGATGATTTAGATGATGATGGTATAACAGATGGTGAGGATAACTGCCCCCATGTTCCAAATCCAGGACAGGAGGATTCTGATGGTGATGGGGTAGGAGATGCATGTGATCCTACCGTTTGTCCAGCAGGTCAGGTTCTAGTTGATGGTATCTGCGAAGATGTACCAGTAGACTGTCCAGCAGGAGAAATTCTAGTTGATAATGTCTGTGTAGATGATGGATGCCCATCAGGGGAAATACTCGATGGAGATGTCTGTGTAGATGACGGTTGTCCAGCAGGTCAGGTTCTAGTTGATGGTATCTGCGAAGACATTCAAGTACCAAAAAACAATGATGGCGGTGATAATCAATGGGATACAAGACCAACATTTGGAGTAAATCATGAAGATAGAGAAACTATTCTAGTAGATCAAGGAATTTCATTTAATGGCGAATCATTTACTATTACAGACAATCATCATACTCCATTTAGTAAAAAACCAATAAACATCGGTGCTCCTAATACCTTCATAGCTACAGTTTACGCTGATAAAGGATTAAAAGTTCAGGAATTTCTTTTTGGTGTTCCAGAAATTGGCAAGGGCAATTTGGCTGAAATGAGAATTGAGGTTTGGTATGATAATGATAATGAAATAGAAGATGTCAAAGTAATGCAGGATTCAAAAGTAATCGATGTTTCCACTCTTAGTATTTCTCATCAGAAAGTGGATTGCCTTGTGGATGATGCTTCTGCTCGTGCTGCAGCTATCAAATCTTATGATGTTGCTAAAGATGTAGCCATAAAAGCTGAAAATGCTGCCAGTAATGCTGTAGTTAAAGTGGATAGAATCATCCGTGAAGCCGCAAGCCTAACTGCAAAGGAAGCTGCCGGAATAGCTGCAATTGAGGCTGCATATTGGGATGAAATTGAAGAAAAATGTAACCGTACATACATGTCTGCGATATTCTTAGAGCCACTTGAAAATCAAGTGATGGCTATCAAGGCAATCGATAATAAATTCCGAGATCAAACAACTTACCTAAATGACGGATTTGAAATTTTAGGTGTATCTCTTAATCCGATGCAAACTAAGTTGATTCCATCAAATGCAAAATATGAGGGGTTGCTCTTAGTAACTCAGACAGAAAAGTATAGTGATTATTGGGTTTCAAAAGATGGGCGAATTTTTGAAATGAACCAATATGGCTCCTTTAACCAGATAAATCACACTTTTGAAAGATTCCAAGATAAAGGCGAACCACTAACACGACTTCATTCAGGATTTGGTGGGAAGATTGTAGATGAACAAAATAGAGCACTTGATATTTTTGATTCCTCAAAGTTAATTGCAGAGTTGCCTGATAGTTTTGGATTTTATATTGAAATTAAAGACAGAATGACTGATGAGATTAAACAACAAATGTTTGATCAGGAGCAAAAAGCCAAAGATCTCCTGGAAAAAAAATACCTTCAGGCTAGATTTTAAGGAAAATCAATACGTCAACTTCGTTTAGAATATTTTCTAGAATTATTCCCGTTTCCAAATAACTCGTTGCGGAAATGGAATTTCAATTCCTGCATCATCAAGTGCATTTTTAGCAACTTTTAGAAGCATTGGTACCACCTTTCCCCAGTCTTGTTTTGGGTGCCACACAAGAATCAAAATGTTTATGCTAGAATCTCCTAATTCCTCTACTCTAAATTCCGGTTCCGGTTCATGTAATACATAAGGCATTCGTGAAGAAATGGTTTTTCTCAAAATTTGAATTGCACCATCAATATCCTCTTTGTACGCGATTCCAACTTTGGCCTCGTGCCTTCTAACGGGGGAATCTGTAAGAACTCTTATGTTTGATGTAAAAAATTTCTCATTTGGTATTCTCATTATTGTCCCATCAAATTTCCTTACTCTTACCGAAAATGTTCCAACATCTACAAAACTTCCTGAAATATTACTATCTGGTAATTCTATAGAGTCACCTTGTTTTGCAGGTTTTTCTATTAGCAAGAAAATCCCCGAGATTAAATTTGCAACAACAGACTGGGTGGCAAACCCGATTACTATTCCAAGAATTCCTCCTGCAACTACTAGTCCGGAAAAATCTATTCCTGTGGTGGACGTAAACACCAAAAAGGAAATGATAATTATTCCAAAGTAAATCATCTTCCCAAAATTCTTGGCTGTATGCTCAGGCAAAACAGGTGCGTAATATTTGTTAAAAATTGCTCTTGCAATTCTAGCTATGGTAAACCCTATCAACATGATAATGGCACCAATAATCAAACTGAAAAGAGAAAATTCAGTTCCACCTATTTCAAAAGATTGTAGCTGAGAAAATATCTCGTCAAACATTATTCCAAACTCATCTCCATCGAAGGTGTTTCTGTATCTTTCTCCCATGAAGGAGATTTTTGCCATTGCATATCTTTCAGATGAACTTCGGCAGTTTCAACATATTCTACTGCCATTCTTTTTCGAAGAGTTACCTTGAGTGAATCTAATTGTGCTCTGTCTTCTTTGTAGTATAAAAAATGGTCTGTAACTGGAAAAATTGCTTTGGTTACTGAATATCCTCTCTCCAACAAATTTTCAAAATCTAATCTCATTACACAACTAAGAAAGGGTTCTGAATCCATTTCTGTTTTAACTATGGGGACCTTGAAAAATTTACAAAGTTTTCCAGTATCTGGAGATCCATACAATCCAAATCTTGATCCAGATGGATCACATGTAAACCAATCCATAGAATCCTTGTGGGAATCATGAATGAGAAATATCCCTATCTCTACGGGACAACGAACTAGAAATGTAGTTGAAGCATTTTTTGCTAGGTATACTTCTTGATCAAATTTGAGATAAACAAAATTCGTCCTACGAACTGGATAATTAAGTGGTCTGATGGGTGCAACTTCTATTTTGATCTTATTTCCTTGAACCGGGATTATTTTTTCAGCGATGTTCCCTTCAGGGTCCTTACGAAGATATGAAAAAACGTTCTCAGATTCTCTTTTAATTCTTATTTCAACAGAAGGAAAAAATAATACTAGTTCTTCTTCAATATCATATGTCCCATAACTTGAATATTCTTTATGTGTATTTTCTAATCCCAACGAAATCGTAATAATTTAGGCACTTATCTAGGTTTAGGGAAAATTTTAGTAAAAAATTACAAAATATAGATTTGTTGCTAAAATCAGTTAGATGTTACCACATTCAAAATAGTGGTACATGGGTTTAATTTATCAAAAATGAATTTGCATTCAAAATATCTTTATTTCAATTTTATTTTGAAATATTAGCAGATACCTTCTGAGACTTTGAGCGTCTTTTCTTAATTAGACTGAACATAATCATTCCCACATTTACGATTGAAACAATTTCAATTAAATCGACTCCATACAAGAACCAATCAATTACTGGATGTACTCTAGAGACAATTCCTGCCTCTAACATTATATCGGCATTCCACACCATGTGAGGAATTTGTATAAACTGAATAATTGCAATTAATACCACACTTCCTAATATTTTATTTTCATACCAATTCCAAAACTTATTCCATGCATTCATGCAGTGATTTACTTTTTGCAATAATTAAACGGTATGAAAATTAGACGAAACTAATTAGAGGTGACTAATTTTTTTGGGCATAACCATTGAATTGTTTAGCTAAAGCTAGTTTGTTTTAATGGCAGCTTTGATTTTTTCTTTTTTCATCCATATTGTTTTTTGTTTATGATCAATTAACTCTATATTCATTTCATTAAGCTGATTTCTAATTTTATCTGCCTCTTCAAATCGTTTTTGCTCTCTGAACTTTTCTCGGGCCTGTATCAAGTCATCAATCTGGTTTTTTTGGTCCGGTGTAATTTTTGGAATATCTAATCCCAAAATTTCAAGCATCCTTTGAAATGCTACTTTGATTTTTTCAGCATCTTTTTTCCCAAGGTTTTCATCTGCAGATAATCGGTTTGTTTCTTTTACTAGAGAAAAAAATGCGGAGAGTGCTAAATGTGTGTTCAAGTTCTCGTTTAATGCATTATCGAAATCTTCACTCGTTTTTTCTACGAGTGATGATTGGGTTGAATCTAGGCTTTCACCATCAACATGGATTAATTCATAATAGCAGGTCTCAGCCTGCCTCCATTTAGTCAGGTTTTCGTTTAATAATTCCTCAGAATAGTCAATTGGTTTTGAATAATGACCTGACAAACAAAACAATCTGATAATGTTGGGTCCCCAATCCTCCAATACGTGTTTAATTGATTTGATGTTGCCAAGTGATTTTGACATTTTTTCACCGTTTATGGTAACCATTCCAACATGCATCCAAATTTTAGCAAATTGATTTTCTGTAAATGATTCTGATTGAGCTATTTCATTTTCATGATGAGGAAAAATTAAATCTCTACCGCCGCCATGAATATCAAAATTTTCTCCTAGGTACTTTATGCTCATAGCCGAACATTCAATATGCCAACCGGGTCTACCTTTTCCCCATGGACTATCCCATGTTGGTTCTATTTGAGAAAATTTCCACAAAGCAAAATCCAACGGATCTTTTTTGTACTCATCAACTTCAATTCTTGCTCCTGATTGCAGCTCATCAATTTTCTTTTTCGAGAGTTTTCCATAATCTGGAAATTTTGAAACAGAAAAATACACTCCATTTTTTGAAGTATATGCAATATCTTTATCGATTAATTTTTGAATAAAGTCTTGAATGTCTTTAATATGCTCAGTAGCTTTGGGATAGTTTGTTGCTCTTTTTACATTCAATCCATCAAAATCACTAAAATAATGTTCAATGTATTTTGAGCTAATTTCATTAGCCGTCACTTTTTCTAATCCTGCTCGATTTATTATCTTGTCATCTACATCGGTAAAATTTTGAATAAAATTGACTTCAATTCCTTTACTATCAAGATATCGTCTCAATACATCAAATACAATTATTGTTCTTGCATGGCCAACATGTGATTCATCATAAACAGTAACTCCACATAGGTAAATTCTTACTTTTTTTGATATGTCTAAATTTTTTACCATGTTAGAAAGGGTATCTTGTAATTTCATTCTTAATCTCTTGATGGTTTGTATGCTGGTAACCGTTTATGTTCACTTTTGAGAAATCTACTGTATACCTTGTCAATTATTGATTTTTCAATCTGGGTTTTATTCCTAGTTTCCTCTACAGATAATTTTTTATCCAATAAGCAATACAATATCGAATCAATTTCCTCATAAGACACTCCAATCTCCTTTTCTGCCTCGTGTTCCTTCCAAAGATGGGCACTACTTTTTTTCTCAATTACCTTTTTGGGAACTCCTAAAAATTCTGCAATTTTTCTTACTTGGAGTTTGTATAACGAGATGATAGGGGTAAGATCAGCTGCACCATCTCCAAATTTTGTAAAATATCCAATAAAATGTTCACTTTTGTCACTTGATCCTAAAACAAGAAGATTTTTTGCATTGGCATAATAGTATAGGATATTAGTTCTAACTCGTGCTCTTAAATTTCCTTTTGCCCAATCATTTGGCTCCAAATACTGTGAGTATTCTTTAACAATCGGTTTGATATCCAGTAATTTGTATTCTATCCCAGTCAGTGCAATCATTTTCAGAGCATCCTCTGTTTCATAGTTTGGAGTAATCTCAGTATCTGGCATAATTAATGCAAGTGTTTTTTCTTTGAGTGATCTTTTACAAATATATGCCAAAACTGCTGAATCCATTCCTCCACTTAATCCTAAGATTATCCCTTTTGCTTTATTTTTCTCAATTTGTTCGAGCAAGAATTCTTCAATTACCTGGGTGATTTTTTCATAATTCTGGTTTTCAATTTCTTTTATGATCTCAGGGTTCATTTACTACTTGAAATTAATTCAATGAATAAAAGTTATGCAGATAATTTCTTATTTTTAAATATCTACGTAAATTCCGTCATCTTTGACTTGAACTTCATATGTCTGGAGTTTTACATCTTTAATGTAATCCTTCAATTCTCCAGTTTTAATATTATAATGCCAAAAATGTAAAGGACATTCTACTATGTCTCCATCAAGCTTACCTGGAGCAATAGATCCATCTTGATGAACACATAGATCGTCTAAGGCATGAAACCCATCTTGATTAAAAATCGCTATTTGCTTTCCATCAATTTTAAATGCCTTGCCATTTCCTTCAGATATGTCATTTTTCTCTGCAATTTTTTTCCATGCCATTAGTTACGCTATTTAATTTTGGTACTTATTTAGATTCGCATGATACAATTTTATAACCATTTTGAGGCTAACAAATATTGAGTAAAGTAAAATCCAATCCAAAACTCATCAAAGAAGGAAAACTCTCTTACGAGTGGGCAAAATCTCACATGCGTATTCTCAATAATACTATTTCAAGATTAAACAAATCAAAACCGCTTAAAGGAATAACTCTTGGATTTTGCTTACATATTACAAAAGAGACATCTGTTCTTTTAATGGGTGCAAAAGAACTTGGTGCAACCGTAGCATGTTGTGGTGGAAATCCATTAACAACACAAGACAATATTTCGGCATTTTTAGCCTCACAAGGAATTCATACCTATGCATGGCATGGCCAATCCGTCAAAGAATATGATTGGTGCATACAGCAGGTGCTAAACCACAAGCCCACAATCTTAACTGATGATGGGGCTGACATGAATGTCAAAGCTCATTTTGATAAAAAATACAAGGACATGACAATCCTTGGAGCTACAGAAGAGACAACTGCTGGAGTTACAAGAATCAGAGCTGTAGAGGCCCAAGGAAAACTTCGATATCCTGTAATTTTGGTAAATGAAGCATACACAAAACACATGTTTGATAATAGATATGGTACTGGACAAAGCACAATTGATGGTTACCTTCGAGCAATGAATTTACTTTTGGCATCCAAACGAGTTGTAGTTGTAGGTTATGGGTGGGTAGGACGTGGTGTTGCCTCTAGATTTCATGGAATGGGTTCTAAAATTATTGTTACTGAAATTGATCCAGTAAAAGCCTTAGAAGCTCACATGGATGGCTTTGAGGTAATGCCAATGTCTCAAGCTTGCAAGATAGGTGATATCTTTGTTACCTGTACTGGAATGACTAGTGTGATTAGAAAGGAACACCTTTTACAAATGAAGGAAGGTGCAATAATGGGAAATGTTGGTCATTTTGATGTGGAAATTGATGCGGAATTCTTGCTCAAAAAATCAAAGTCAGTAAGAGAAGTAAGACCAAATCTGGATGAATGCACACTTTCAAATGGTAAACATGTTTATCTAATTGGCCAAGGACGTCTGGCAAATTTGGTAGCTGCAGAAGGTCATCCACCAGAAGTTATGGCGCAATCCTTTTCAAACCAAATTTTATCAATCTTGTATATTCTAAAAAATCACAAGAAAATTGGCAACAACATCATAAATGTTCCAGAAGAAATCGACAAACAAGTAGCAGTTGATGCACTAAAGGCAATGGATGTAAAAATTGACAAACTTTCGCCGCAGCAAATAAAATACATGAATAGCTGGTAAAACTTCTTAACCTCTAAAACAACCCAGATTATTGAAAATGAGAGATAAAGCCATCATTACAAGCGCATTACCATATGCGAATGGAGAAATTCACCTTGGACATGTTGCATCAACTTATTTGCCTGCCGATGTTACCACTCGATTTCTAAAACAAAAAGGTGTAGAAGCTTATTACATTTGTGCCTCAGATGATTTTGGCACTCCCATATTGATTCAATCAGAAAAGGAGGGGAAAAGCACTTCTGAATATGTGGCGTATTGGAACAAACGAGATTATGAAGACTTTACCTCATTTGGCATTGACTTTGATTTTTTTTATCAGACCAGTTCTCCTGAAAACATAAAATTTGTCCAAGAAGTTTTTGACAAACTAAATGCTGCAGGACATATTTACCAAAAAGAGATAATTCAATTTTATTGTAATAATGATAAAAAATTCCTTCCTGACAGATATGTCAAAGGTATTTGCCCTTACTGTAAGGCAGAAGACCAATATTCTGATCTATGTGAGAGTTGTGGACGAGTTCCAGATGAAATCTCAAACCCAAAATGTGCAATCTGTGGAGAGCCACCAACCAAAGAAAAAACAAACCATTATTTTTTTAGGTTAAAAACTTTTAGTGAATCATTATCGAAATGGCTTGAGGAAAATGAAAACCTGCAAAAAGATGTAAAAAAATATGTTCAAAATTGGATAAAATCAGGTCTTATAGACTGGGATATTACCCGAGATATTTCTTGGGGAGTTCCTATTCCCTTAGAAGAAGCTAAAGGCAAGGTATTCTATGGTTGGTTTGACAATCACCTGGCCTACATTTCAAGCGCTATCAAATTCCTTGATGAAAGGGGGATAGATGGAAAACAATTCTGGAATTCTGCTGATATCTATCACTTTATTGGAAAAGATATTGTTTATCATCACTACTTGTTTTTACCTGCAATGCGTTTGGGAATTGATGAGGAGTATAAACTTCCAGACTATATTCCAACACGAGGCCATCTTACATTACAGTCAAAGAAAATCTCAAAGAGTAGAAATTGGTATATTGGACTAAAACAGTTTTTACAATATTATCCTGCTGATTATTTACGATTTTACCTTGTAGCAATTAATCCGTATTCGCAAGATGACTTGAATTTTGATTGGGATGAGTTTACTACACGAATAAATTCGGAGTTGATTGGAAATTTGGGGAATTTTGTAAATCGATCTTTAGGATTTACAAAAAAAGCTTTTGATGGTGTAATTCCAGAACCTGAGGAATTTGATGAAAAAGATAAAGAAGCTGAAAATAAAATTAAAAATCTGTCTGGTGAAATTGGAGCATTACTTGAACAAAATCATTTGGATAGGGCCTTGAAAAAAATTATGGAGTTTTCTTCCTTTTTCAATCAATACTTTCAACACAAAGAACCATGGAAAAAAGAATCTGGGACTTCAACTTGTGTGTACTTGTCAGTGAATGCTGTACGTAGTTTATCAATTGCACTTTATTCGTTTCTCCCAAACGCTTCTCAGAAAATTTGGACTCAGCTTGGCTTACAAGGAAATATCAAAGATATCAAATGGGATTCTTTATCTCATCTTGAGATAAAAACAGGACATAATTTAGGTGAGGTATCTCCTTTGTTTTCAAAGGTTGAAACAGAAGATATTGAAAAATACAAAAAACAACTTGGGCCATCTGAGTCAAATTGACAAAACCAATCCCTAGAATATCCACTCGAGGATATTACGATCTGACAAACGGAACAACTTTGAAAAATAACCCATATTATTTTTACCCAAAACAAGATTTTGAAAAACTAGTTGATTCTAAAGAATTAGCAATAATGATTCATGGTTTACAAAATGATAATGCAGGGGCAGTTGCAAAGGCAGTAATTGCAAAAAATAAACTTCGGAGATTAGGATACAGTTATCCTGTTATTGGTTATAGCTATGATTCAAACACCACAGGAGCTCATTTGATAGCTTTTGCAAAGCAGGCCCTAGTCGTAGGCCAAATGATCGCAAGGAAGAATGGTCGAAATCTTGCTACTTTTATTGAAGATTTCAAGTCAATTAGTCCTAAAACTAAGATCAGATTGTTGGGTCATTCTTTGGGCTCTCAAGTAATTTTGAGTGCAGTTGAGAGACTTTCTAAAAAAAATCAAAATGTGGGGATAATTGAGAGTGCTCATTTTTTTGGCGCATCAATTACATCTGATGTTCCTTCGTCTAAAAAATATGGGGTGTTACTTCGAAGAATTATTCAAGGAAAAATTGTAAACTACTATAGTCCAACTGACGAAGTTTTGTTTTGGGGAGACAAGGCAAATTTTGTATCCAGTCCATTGGGACTACATGGAGCAACTGGAAAAACAATTTCAAATTATCATCAGAAATTAGTAACACCGGAGAATCATAGATTTGCAAGCTATGCTGCAGTTTTAAAATCATTTCCATAATAGTTTTGCAAAATTTTATTATGAAAATTTTAAAAAAGAAAAATATGTTATTAAAATTTGTAAATTAATTTCAACATTTCACAATTACAGAATTTAAGAAAATAAATTTATTTCAATTATTAAAAATTCTATGAAAAAAATGTGTCATAATTATTAATTACAACATTAAATCTCTACATAAATACGATACAAAATGTGTAACAAAGTCGTATGACAGAAAACTACCCTTAATACTACAAGTGTGTAATGTTGTGATACATAACGCAATGAAAAACAATAATAAAAAATTAGCAATGATACTTTTCGTACTTTCAACAACATTAGTTCTAGGTTCTTCCATAGATGTTTACGCAAATGATTCTACTGGAGTTAGAGGAACCACAGGTGATGGTGACCTTGAAGGCTGTTTGAATGGTTCTGCTGGTGATCAAATTTGTAATACTACAGCTGAGTGGAGTGGACAAAATATATCTCACGATGCAATGTACTTTGAAGACAATTCAATTCCTATTAGAGTTAATATTACTGATTTAGATACTACTCCTGGGTTAGTTCAAAAATTAATAATTGATTGGGATATTACAAAATCTCAAGGAGGAATTGCAAAACATACATTTGATTATATTACTTCCTTTGACACAACCGATCATCCTCACCCCTGTTTATTGGCAGAATCTACTCCTAGATGTGATGATTTTGTTACTGTTACAATACCAATTCCACCTCCAACTGTAAATACAACAGTCGAAACAGCGGATGGTTCAAATCAACCAATTGATTCCTTTACATCCTTACCTGCAAATAAGAAATTATTTCACATGTTTGCTCCACCTGGAAGCGAATTGGAAATTCTTCACATTGATTATGTCACTGAAGGAGATCCAACAGGTCAAGAAAGTAATACTGAAACAAATGTAATTTTTGTAGAGTTTACAACTAATAGTACAGATGTCATAGCGGCATATGGAGCGCATATAGCAAGTCCAGATGATTGGGTTAATACTGCATCTGATGTAAACGGAAGTCCATACAGAACAGGTTGTGTAGAGATTAAAGATTCAGGTGGATGTAATTCTTCAATTAATATTTCTAGCAATGTAATTGTATCAGTTGTTGATCCAACTGTAACAATAGTCAAAGAAGTAATCACTTTAGATGGCGGTAATGAAGGAGTAGATGACTTTGGATTATTTGTTGGCACCAGTGGATCTGTTCCATCTGGAACAACAGTTTCAATTTTACCAGACACTGATACATCAATTGGTGAAACAGGACTAACAGGTTATACTAGAATTTCAGGATTCGCCGCAGGTTCTAGTCCAGAATGTGCAGATACTGTCAATCTTCTAGTAAATACTAACATTACATGTATCATCGAAAATGACGATGAACCTGCATCAGTTACACTAAACGTCTCTGTACTAGGTGGCGGCAATGATGTCTTTACACCAACACTTGATGGAGTCAATGTAGTTAGCGGAGATTTGAATGTTATAGGCTCTAATGATCCTCAACCAGTAGACGTAGCAGAAGACACATCAGCATACAATGTAGTAATAACTGGAGACCCAGAATGTCCAGTTAGTTTGGGTGGCGATATAACTGCAGATGAGGGTGAAGCACTTACTTGTAACATTACACTT
>DATKZR010000105.1:0-2101 GCA_035527875.1 Nitrosopumilaceae archaeon
TTTTAGCTGAAAAGAAAAAGATGAACGATGTCCCAGTTTCAACTGTACTTACTGCAATTCTTGAAAAGTACAATGAAATGGAAGCTACTGCACAAAACTAAATTTTCTGTTCTTTTACAATCTTAAGATTAATAACAACACTAGGCTCAGCTATTTTTGTGGGTCTATGGCGCAGCCAGGTAGCGCACCGGACTCTTAATCCGGTTGTCGAGGGTCCGAATCCCTCTAGACCCGCCTTAAAAATTAATTTTCAACTCGGAAAAAATAATTTATTTTAAATTTTTTGTATCTGACAAAACCTCTAAATCAAATTCAATCTCTTTAGGTAATCCTTTCCACCATGAGTTATTTGTCATACTTAAATCAGAAATTATTTTTGACCTTATAGATCTTCCTACTCCTATCTCATTTGACCAAATTCATGTCTAAATATTTTCTAATTTTTTTACCAAGGTAAATCTAATCTTTTCAGGTTCGATATCTTCATGCATATCAACATCACTGATAATTCTGACCTTGTAATCACTCCAACTTTTGAGCATGTTTCTTCCTTTGAAAATACTATCAGTATTTGATTCGGGTTTATCATATGTTTCACAATTAACAATATACTTTTTAGCTACACGATACATTTCAGATACTCCCTTATCCAGATCTTCATCATTAAGACAATTCAAAAATTTATGAGTAAAAATAAAATCTATAGAAGAATTCCCAAAAGGCAAATGTGTAATAGAGTCCTTTTTAAAATCAAATTTAGCATTTTTCTTTTTTGCCATATCTAAAGCCAAATCATTTAAATCAATTCCATAAACCTCAAGGGATTCTGGAAATAGTCTTAAATCAATACCTGTACCACATCCAATCTCCAATACACTTTCACATCGTAGGGAAACTGCCAGATCTCGGATAAATTTTGCAAACTCTTCGTTATACCTAGATTCATTTTCTTTTGCATAATTATCCCAAAATTCTTTATCATAACTCATATGATAATTTCCAAACTCTGGTATTTGTTATTTGGTCTAATGTTGACACTTGCAGGAAATCATTTGGGTATCAAATGTACAATCATGAGGACCATCTGATTTAGCATCCACTGGAATCTTTTTCATACAATCCACATGTCTTCCTTTTCTGCAAAACCAACAAATTTCCTCTGTATTTCCAGTTGAACAAGATTCCATGGTTATATGATAAAATTCTCTGTAAAAAGCTTCACGCTTAGATAAAGGTCAACCAAGGAAGAAATCTTTCATCTTTACCCATGACTACATCAGTGAAGGATTTTTGTAATGCCTTAGTAATTTTACCCATTTTTGCATTTCCTATCTTTACCTTATCGATTTGAGTTACTGATTTTACCTCCGCAGCTGTTCCAGTCATAAAGATCTCATCTGCACTATACAAATCATCTCTGTCAAGATCTTTTTCAATTACAAATCCTCCATTTTCCTCAATTATCTGTATTACACTGTCTCTTGTAATTCCCTCCAATCCACCAGCTGATAAAGGAGGAGTTTGAATCACATCATCTTTAATAATGAAAATATTTTCTGCACTTCCTTCTGCAACTTTTCCATGAATATTTAACATAACTGCTTCATCATATCCATTATCAAGTGCTTCAACTCTTGCAAGTGCTGCATTTGCATAATTGGATGCAGCTTTTGCCTGCATTGGTTGAGAACGTGAATCTATCTTAACCCAACTCGAAACTTTACATTTGGAACCTGAGAACTTTCCTGCCTTGGATTCTCCCATTGCCCATTCCCAACAAGCAATAGATACATCTACTTTATTTCCAGTTGGAGTTAATCCCATCTCTCCATATCCATAATAGGCAAGTGGTCTGATATAGCACTCCTTAAGGCCACTAACTTTGACTGTTTTTAAAATAGCATCCGAGATTTCCTTTTTTGAAAACTGCATTTTCATTGAATACAGTTTGGCAGATTTGAAAAA
The DNA here is from genome assembly GCA_035527875.1 of Nitrosopumilaceae archaeon. Lineage (GTDB taxonomy): Archaea > Thermoproteota > Nitrososphaeria > Nitrososphaerales > Nitrosopumilaceae > Nitrosomaritimum. The sequence continues at coordinate 1,966 of DATKZR010000105.1, forward strand.
TCTATCATTATGTTCTTCAAGTCGAAATATGGCAGAACCATTTGGAGTATTATAACATCTAATTCCTTCGAAAATTGAAGTTGAATAATGTAAAGCATGTGTTAAAACATGAACTTTGGCGTCTTTGAATGGTACC
>DATKZR010000106.1:0-3063 GCA_035527875.1 Nitrosopumilaceae archaeon
ATATTACGTTTGGACCCGCACAAGGATATGGAAACTATGTTAATTTTGAATATGACCCTTCAAAGGAATATTTCCTTAAAATCGATGAATCATTTGGAAGTGCAAATATCCCACTTCAATTAGTTTTGAAAAATATGTGATTAAAATTATTTTTTGGGAAGGATAAGAATTAGTTAAACCGCAATGATACCTTGTTCCACTAAATATTGGATTCCCTTTACAAAATCATCATCAGAGATTAGTCCCTGAGCCCACCAGTCAGCATTGTTTTTAATCCATGCAGGTATCTCCTGTGAATCATCAACTGTTTCAGCTTGTGTAGTTTCAGGTATTTGCATGATTCCTTCTTTGATTAGATATTGGATTCCTGAAACAAAATCAGAATCTCCTATTGCTCCTTGTGCCCACCACTCTGCATTACCTCGAACCCACTCAGGAATTTGAAGACTTGATTCTTTAATTAGTTCAGGTTTTGGTGGACTCTTTACTGTCTCAGATGATTTAGAATTTAGATAGTCTGGAATTTCATATGAAATGTCTATTAGATTGTTAATAGAAAGTGTTTTTACAGAATCTTCAAAGGTGTTCAAGTGGTTGTCAAACTCTGAGGATGGTGATGTTGCATATGCAAGGGTTACAAATTTGTTAGAAGTTGCATAATGATATGCACGCATCTTAATTGTAGAGTCAGGCCCATCACATTCCATTTCCAATTTCATGGCGTTCTTACCTGAAAACTTTACAATCTCTGCAAAAATATAACTACATTTTGACTCATTGTCCTGAGTTGGCGATTCTGGTTCTGGGAGATTTTTACTGTCTGTTTTATCCACAATGCTAAGCATGATCATTTCAAACTCTCCTCTTTCAAGTTTTTCCATGTTTGCCTGGAGGCCTCCTGGCATAACTTGCATTGATGTAACTGTTGTACCAGTTTTATGATCTTTGAAATCACTCTTCATTCCACTCCAACCACTTGGAAAGGTAACAGAAATACCATAATCTTCACTTGTGTATGATCCACTAACTTCTTTTGGCATCATATTTGCAATGTCTTCTTGACTTGGCATATCGGGAAAATCGTATTGAGCATGAACTTGTAAAATAATTACGGGAATTAGTAATAGACTCATTATGATTAATTCGTATTTGCCCAATTCTGTCACATTTATCTTATGACAATTTAGATTTAAGTGATCCAAGAATCTTACCCTCATCCAAAAAATGGCGACATTAGTTATTCTCTAGTTCCATAGTTTGTCTAATCTAACTTGGCGGGAATTATTTTTTGGGAAGGGTGAGAATTTTCTTTCTAAACTTATTTTAATTCTTGAATTGTTTCTCCAAATTGACCCTATAGTAATCCCAATGCTCAGGATCAAACAATGTGACAAATTCTGCAGATTCCTTACTTACTCGCTCACGAATTACGTCACGTAAGCCAAAACTTGTAAGAAATTTGTAGTTTTTTTCTTGTGCCTCCTTGTAAAATAGATCTCGAAGATGGGATCCCCCACCAAAACCCCAGTAACCCATCTTGATTACAATAGGTTCTAAGAATATCGTATTTTTTTGCCCAAAGTTTTCATCTGATATCTCTTTTCGCAAGTTATAGGTTTCAAGAGGTCCGCCTTTTGCAAATCCAACAATTTCTCCCTCATTGTCATTTAATCTAAGTGTGACAAAAATTGTTTCATCATTTTTAACAGAATCAGTAAACCCAATTCTTGATAATTGTAATGGCTTTGGCATTTCATCATAAATGGAAAATACTTTACTGATAAAATTATTGTCTCCCCTTATTTTGATTGAATCTTTACATGGAACTAGTTTTAGATGATCAAAAACACATTCACTTGTAATCTTTATTTCTTTTTCACGCATTCTCATAAATGAAAGTGTAGAATTCATGAAATTTTTTCTCATCTCGTTTGGTAATGAATGAAGAACATTTTGACACATTTTAGATTCCTTGTTTAGAAGATCTTCAAAATATGATACTGAGCGTTGCGTGATTAATGATGGATGCCATGTAAGTGCATGAGCATTCTTTTTTGCCATCTCCAAAGCCTTTGAAAAATCCCCTAACGCATAACCGCTTACTCTATCTATTACTGATAAAAACCACCCCAGATTCATAAAATGCTCTTGTTTTTGCTCATCATTTTTTGTAATATCTGATCTTTTGAAGCACTCTTTGATTTTTTTCTCTGAATCTTCTTTTAGCTTACCTGCCCAAGGATATGCTGTTCTTAGAATCAGGACAGTAATTATATCGATATCCAAACCAGCCTCATCTAGAAGTCTCTTTAGTTCTATGTCCAGTGAGATAAATCGCACTACACTTTCCTCATGTGGTTTGTCTATATTTTTTTGAGGATCGAAATCATGAAACAACGATGCCGTGTAAAGATATTCCAAGTCCCTTTCCTGAATCTCAAAGGCCTCTCTGTCTCTGCTAGCTGCAAGTAAAGTGATGTAAGTTACCTCTAATTCATGCTCAATATTGTGATATCCATAATAATCTGTTCCCAATCCCTGAGTTTCAAATAATTCTATTGTGTAATCTAGCATTTTTTTATAATATGGTTTGTCTAATCCTTCTGAATTTGCTAAATTGATTATCTCATCTCTTAATGCTTGTGTATTGGAAAACAATATGCCCTCGATTCTAAATATTTTTTCTTGTTTTTAAGGTTCTAGTATTGTTCAATTATGTGCTCTCCTGACTATCTTCTATGGTTGATGTATATGGAAATTATTTTTTGGAAAGGATGAAGTGTAGAATCTACTTACTATGACCTTTCTTTTTTCTTTGTTGTTCACTTTTGTATTTTTTAACTCGTTGATTTAATTCAGATGATTTCTATCCTTTCTGCTTTCTCCCCTCTTTCTTCTTTGATTTTTTCTTAGTCATCTTTGAACAACGTCTTTACATTCATGAAATTACTAATAGAATAATGAACTTAAGGATATTGGAGTTTAGAATCTAATCTTCATCTGGTTCATTATCTACACTTTCAAAAGTCATTTCCTGTCTTTGGCATGACTCACATTTTTCCA
>DATKZR010000107.1:0-13399 GCA_035527875.1 Nitrosopumilaceae archaeon
AAAATTTTATTTGATGAAAAAAATTCAAATTTCCAGTATTTTGTGGATGAAATTAAATTAAATTTTGAAGAGGAACGAATTTACAAAGACCTGTATTCATTTGTAGAGCAAAGTTTAGACTCACTTGAGCATACCAAAGAAGACAAATTTGATGTTCATTTAAATGATGTAATAAAAAAACATGAAGGATTTTTTATCACAAATCCAGTCGCAAGCATGGAAAAAGTCAAATATTTTTTAAAAAAAGACATCATGGGTTATGGTGAAATCGATGCACTGATGCACGACCCAAATATTGAGGATATTAGTTGTAGTGGCCCTAATTTCCCATTATACGTTTGGCATAGAAATTATGATAGTATTTCTTCAAACATTTCTTTTGAATCTCATCAAAAACTAAATTCGTTTATAACAAGAATTGTTTTTAAATCTGGAAAACATGTTAGTACGGCACATCCAATTTCTGACCTTGCATTGACTGGAAATCACAGAATTTCAGTATTATACCAAAAAGAAATTACGCCTAAAGGAACTAGTTTTACCATACGAAAATTCAAACAGGATCCGTTTAGCATTGTAGATCTTATTGGATTTGGAACAATTGATCTGGAAACAGCAGCATATCTTTGGATGATGATTGAAGCGAAAATGTCAATTATGATAATTGGTGCAACAGGTAGTGGTAAAACTACTGTTCTTAATGCGATTGCAGGTCTAGTAAGCGAAAACGATAAACTATTTTCTGTGGAAGATGTGGCAGAAATCAATCTTCCTCATGATAACTGGTTTTCATTAATTTCACGATCTGGATATGGACCAAATGATGAAGGAGAAATTGGATTATACGAATTAATCAAATCAGGAGTTAGACATAGACCAGATTACATTATAGTTGGAGAAATTAGAGGCTCAGAAGCATATGTTATGTTTCAAGCAATGGCTACAGGTCATGGGGGTTTATGTACCATGCATGCCGATAGTTTTGAATCGGCAAGCAAAAGATTACAGCAAAAACCAATGAGCATACCTCCGGCGTATCTTTCTTTAATGAATTGTGCCCTTGTAATAAAAAGAGTAAAAGATAAAACAACAGGCAAAAGTATGAGGCGTGCAATATCAATTGAAGAAATTTCAAGTTCGGCAACACCAAACTCTGTTATAAAATGGAATCCAAAGTCAGATTATTTTGAACATTCCTTTGATACAAGTAAAAATTTGAAAAAAATTACCGAGTATACAGGACAAGAATTTGATGAGGTATTAGAAGAACATCAAAAAAGAACAAAAATTTTAAAATGGTTGTCATCAAATAATATTCGACAACATAAAGAGGTCACAGAGATGATTAGGAAATATTACAATGATCCTAAATCCGTTTTAAAAAAAATCAATTACGGAGATGAACGATAATGCTATCAATTAGTAAAATTAAAAACAGCGGTTTTGAGCATAAACAAAGTAAAAAGATAAACAGAGAATTGCCTTATTTTATTACGATTGTAACTTTGCTTAGCAGTGCAGGGATTGGGCCATATTTTATGCTGCAACGAATAAAATCAATGGAATTGTTACCAACAATCAAAAATGAAACAAGTAAAATGATAAAACGTATTGATTTGTTAGGAGTAGACCCATTAGAGGTTATGCGTCAAGTAAGAACACGTTCCAGCTCCAAAGCATTGGGTGAATTTTTTGATGGGTATGTAGCAACTGTAGAAAGTGGTGGGAATATTGTTAATTATCTTAAAAGTAAAATGAAAACTATTTTTGACAGGCATGCTGAATCACAAAAACAATCAGTTGTCAAATTAGGGGCTCTAGTTGAGGCGTATATGACAATTCAAGTTGTTTTGTTGGCAGTATACATTATTAGCGCAGCTGTTATTTCAGATCCATTTGCTACATCAGAAACCGGATTAAATGCTGAAGTTATTTTTTTGATTGTAACGCCTATAATTTCAGTTCTATTTCTTTTAGCTGCCAATAATAATTCAGTCTCAAAGAGTCCTGAAATTGATTTTAAAAAAATTATCATGTTTGGAGCACCAGGATTGATAGTAAGTGGGATTGTAATTTCATTAAATTTGATGCCTGATCCCTTAATGGAACCATATTTACTTGGTGGAGCTTTTATTGCATCTTCAATTGTCCCGACAATTTATTTTAAAAAATTGTATGCAAAGACCATATCTGCTGAAGATTCTACTCCCAAAATACTTCGAACTATTTCAGAAGCTCGTAAAACAGGGATGAGTCCAGAAAGTAGTGTAATTCATGCATGTAAAAGAAAAGAATATGGGCTGTTTAATTCTGTAGCAAATGGAATTGCAAATAAAATCGAATGGGGTGTTGACTTTAAAACAATATTCAAAGATCTCCAAAAAGAAATTCAAACTTTTAATGTTTTGATTAGTTTCAATATTTTATTTGAATTAATTTCTGCCGGTGGAGGAAATCCACAAACGCTTGATTCTTTGACTGAAACTAGCGAGAGAATGCAAGAAGTTCAAAAGGAAAAAAGAGATCTATTAATGCCATATTTGTTTGTTGGATTTATTTTGATGGGGACTACGGGATTTACGACTCTGCTAGTCATTGATTCTTTTGGCGATATTGCTCGAGAAAGTCAGGATTTATCAGACCTTGAAGGAGAACTTACAGGATCATCCTTAGGATTATTTCCACTTATTGTGCTTGTTCAATCTTGGACTGCAGGATTATTCTTAGGAAGGGTGATAAAAGGCGCCTTCTCTGGAGGATTTTTCTATTCTATAATTTTAGTAATAATGACCCTGATTGGAATTACTTTAATCCAATTTTCAATTATCGATGTAAATTCACTATTCTAGGCACCAATAGATGTCTCATCAAAAGTCATACAGTTTCTTATATCGATTCTGAAGGTAATTTTTGATGTATTGAAAACTGTATTACTCCTATTGTTGATTGTAGCATCTATAATTACACCAAACGCCTATGGGCAGGAACCTAAAAATTTTGGATATAAACTAATGCCAGAAAAACTAGTTGAAGGGACTCAGGGTATTTTACAAGTTTATGGACTTCAAAAAAATATTCCCATTTCAAATACCATAGATGATTTGATTGTTACATCATCAGATCAAAACGTTGTGCAAATTTTAGAATTATTTACAAATAGAGACACTTCAATCACTTCAGTAAAATTACAAGGAATCAATTCCGGCACTGCAGATATTGCTATTGCAGCTCCAGGATTCGCCTCAGAAGAATTTTCAATCACGGTATATGATATTAAACAAGGAGAACAACAATTGTTAGTAAAAACAGTTCCTGACACTTTTACAATTAATGGCCCCACCAAAGGATATTACTCCGTTGAATTAGCCGATTTTGACTCCAACCCAACTTTGGCAATACAAGATACTTTAATTTCAATTACTGCTTCAAATTCTGCAATTATTAGCCTTGTTCAAAACGAGATTATAATTAATGAAGGAGAATATTTTGCAATTGGTGAATTTACTGTAAAAAATCCAGGAGAAGTAACCCTTTATGCTGAAAATCTAAATACGGATTCAGGTAGCAGTAAAATCACTGTTTTTGGTTCATCTACTGATGATACAGATAACCCAGATGATTATACAATTCAATTATTTGTAATTCCAGAAAAAATTAGTAACTTTGCAACGTCTAGTACCTTTGCGATTGTTCAATTACAAGGCCCAGATGGATCTCCAATTAAAGCTACAAATACAATTCCGATTTCACTAAAAATTGATCATGCTAAATCAATTTTCAACGATAAAAGAACAAACGAGATAAGTACAGTAGATTCTGTAGTAATTCCTGCTGGGTCCTCTTCAGGATTTGCTAAATTATCAGTAAAAGCAGGAGTTGAGGAAACCTATAGTGTTAGCATTTCTGCAAATGACTATCTCGTTTCAGACCCTGTAGAATTCCAAACAGTTTTGACTCCTGATGTAAATGAACCCCTAACCAAATTAGAGACTATTCCACTATTAGCATCAGGTTCAGAGCAACTAATCGGAGTGTTGTATCCTGCAGATACAAATGGTGTTTCTTTAATTAATCTACAAACTGTTGAATCAGAAATTAATTCTTCGGACAGAGATGCTTTGACGATTTCAAATGATAGAATGGAAAAAGGCTCTGGTGCCAAATTAATTTATGGTAAATTAGGACAGACAACAGTAGACAGATTAGTAGTTACTGTGAGGGGCGAAGAAACAGAAACAGTATTTCCAATCGTGTATGGGCCAGAAAGAACTGAACTTGAATTAGTTTCTGAATCTTTAATTTCTAAAGTAATGCCTGGAACCAATTTTCCAATGATTGTATATCTTACTGATGTAGATGGTGCAAGTTGGTATTTTCCAGACACATCAAATGTTGTAATGGGTCCAAATGAATTTGTAAAAACAACTGTTCAAACTATTAGTGAAGGACAATCAATAAGTTTGTTAAATTCAAAATCACTTAAGGAAGGAAAATCAACTCTTGATTTTGAAGCAAATGAATTTACAACTACAATGGATTTAGACACTGGAGTTTCAAAACCAGCAAAAATAGATCTGGCATATCCTGATCATTTGTTATCTGGAATGAAAAATACGCTATCATTACAAATTCTAGATAGTGAAGACAACCCAATTTTTGCAAATAAGGATATAGAATTTAGAATAGCAGCCAACGACAACACGATTGAAATGCCCCAGACAGTCACCATTAAAAAAGGAACTTACAATTCATTTTTTGACATAATTCCTAAACAAACAGTTGAAACGGAAATTTCTATACTTGCCAGTGATTTCCCACTGTCAAAATTTAGTCTAAATACAGTTGAAACTAATCCCTCACTAATTATCTCAACAGTAAATTCCATTATCGCAGGGGAACCATTTGATTTAGTTTTAGATGCAAAAGTTTTAGATGTTCCACTTGGCAATGTTGAGATAGATTGGGATATTCAAGGGGCACAAGTTCAACAAATATCTAAAATCACCGACAATAATGGAAAAATCAAACTTTCTTTAATTGCCGATGATGCTGAAATGATCACAGTTCGGGCAACTACCTCAGGATTTGATCAAATTACAGTCTCAAAAGAGATCAAAATAACAAACCAAGGTGAAACAGTCCAAGGAATTTCAGAAAATGACGAGAATGTGATAGAGAATAACATGGTTTTGATCCTCATCCCTGGAGCAGTCATTGGAAGTAGCATATTACTTCGAAAAAGAGGGTTACTTGAGCCGATATCAGATAGGTTCCCCATAGTCGAGCGTATCTTTAACCGGTTTGATGAAATTTTTGAAAGGTTAGAAATTTCTGAGAAACTCGAAACAATAAAAGAAAGAATACCAATAATTAAAAATAGATAGAATTTATTGCCACAATACAGATCAGTTACTTAGAATATCAAGGAAATTCTCTGTTGATTTGTGCGAAGAAATATTTTTAATATTTTCCTTCAATGAACTCAATACATCCTTGTATGAGTCGCCCAGCAAATCTTGTAAAACCTTTTTTAAAAATTCAGGGCTGTCATAACAGTCTTCTAAGGTACTGTTGTAATCTTTTTGCAACATTAAAACAATTTTATCAAATTCTTCTAATCCCAACTCCAAAAAAGTATTTTTTATAGCCAAAGTGACCATAGTTCTTTTCATCTGATCTACAGAATCTCCAGCAGGGAGGCAAAGTTTATGCATTTTTCTTAAAATGTCATCCACATCAATTGGCTCTCTAATAACTGCAGAAGGTTTTAATCTGTTTAACTCAATTTCTTTGCCAATGCTTAATTTATCATAAATTACAATAATGTTTGCTTCAGGATTAGTATCACGTATTTTTTGTAAAGCAAAAATTCCATCATAAATAGGCATTAAAATATCTAAAAATAACACATCTGGTTTTAATTTTTGAAATAAAAATACAGCATCTTGGCCATTGTGTCCTTTTCCAACTACATTAATGCCATTACTAGCAAGGAGCTCACTGAATAATTCTAGGGTATCTTTATCATCATCTATTACTACTGCTCGAATCAACAGATTTTCTTTGTAGGTATTTTATAAAAAGCTGTCATTAATTCATCCAAATATTGTATGTCATGTAATATTACATAATCTCCCTTATGTTACATTTAAAATAATACAATTTATGGAAACCGAAGAAACAATTGCAAGAAGTAATGACAATCAAGTTGCACTGATTTTAGCATTGCAAGAAAAATTACGAGATTTTGGTCTAACAAAAAATGAATCAAAAATTTATATATTTTTGAGCAAAAATGGACCAAAAAAAGCAATAGACATTTCCCGAGAAGAAGCAATCCCAAGAACTGAAACCTATCATTTACTTGCAAATCTCGAAGTCAAAGGGATTATTACTCCATCCATTCAAAGACCAACAAGATTTTCTGCCGTAATGATAGAAGATGCCATTGAATCAATAATTAATAATCAAATAAAGAAAATAGAGGAATTAAAAATATTAAAACAAGACATGGTAGATTTATGGAATTCATTTCAAAATATACGGTATAATAGTAAATCCGAAATTTTGAAATTTGAAGCCGCTATGAAAAAATATGTCAAATCAGATAGAATGCGAGCAAATTTTAAACGGAATTTAAAAGAAATAAGACAAAAATCAGATATGTTAGATACTTAAAAAGAAAAGTAATCTTGAGGGGAATAGATTATGATCGAATTTGATATTATCTACATTCGAATTTTGCTTGCTTTGGTGATGCTAAGTTCTGCAACCATTATCGACATTCGTAAACGAGAGATTTCTGATTTAATGTGGATAATTTTTGGAGCCGTCTCAGTAATTCTCATATTCTTTGAACCAGATTTAATCAAAGCGGCCTTTGTAGTTGGGTTTTCGTTAATTGTAGCGCCATTGGTCCTGATTCTATGGAGATTTGGATTGTTTGGTGGGGCAGATGCGTTAGGCTTGATTGTGTTATCAGCGTTGGCGCCAATGATCACTTTATCGAATTCAGCTGTAAGTCCATTTTCAATCTTGGTTAATAGTGCATTACTTTCAGTATCCCCTATGATCATCTATTTCATACGTAACTCCGTATTAATTCTGAGAAATGAAGATATTTTCCATGATTTTGAGGAAACAAAATCAAAGAAAATTTTTGCGATGTTTCTCGGATATAGATCTAAAAATCCCAAATACAGTTTTTCATTAGAAAGACAAGTAGGCAATAAAAAAAGGTTGAATATTGCACTACATCATTCTGATACAGCCGAATACTGTACTACCCCAGACACTTGGGTTACTCCTGGATTACCTTTTATGATTTTCATTTTAGGTGGATTCATTATCCAGATACTATTTGGAGATGTGATTCTAGGATTGATGGGATTAACGTAAAAATCTATTAATTTTAAACATTACCATTTTCAGGTTCATGTCAATCCTACGTTTTTTTTAAAAAGTAAAAATTTATAAAAATTATGATGACCAAAAAATCATTATTTTTTTTGACAGCCATAGTTTTATTATCAGGAATTTCGCCGGCTTTTGCAGAAGTTACAGATTTGCAATTAGATAGAAAATCATACCTTAAGGGGGATTCTATTAATGTCAAAGGAACAGTTTCTGTGGATACTTCGGGACTGGTAACAATTGTGTTAAGAGATCCTAACGATAATTTTGTATTACTCAGTCAGGCATCAATACAATCTGATGATTCATTTGAAAAAATAATTCCTGTTAATGAAAAATTTCAAGTTACTGGGATGTATAATGCCACCGCATTTGTTCTAAATATGACAGCTGCAAAAACTCAATCATTTAACCTTGTCACAGTAATAACTGAGGAAAATTTTGATTCAGTAAAGGATGGTCCTCAGAGTATCGTAGAATTTGAGTATTCTTTAAAAGAAGATTCAAAATTACTCAATACTGAATTAAATAGTAACCCCGAAGTTACAGATCCTCCAAATCAAGGAGAGTTGACAGTGGCCAAATCTCAACAGCAATTAGCAGACACTACACCTAAAATTGCAGATTTTGTTGATACAGCCAAAGATCCTCAATATTATTTAGATAGATATGATAATGAACCCTCTTACAAATTATGGTTTGAGCGAAATTATCCCAACCTTACCATGGAAGAAGCAGTAGGGTATACAGAGCAAAAAATAACCCAAATTCAACCGGCATATGACGATGTAAGACCTGGGATCATTCCCCAAGCTGAGGCAATATCAGTGGGGCCTTCACTTGCGAATTCTAAAGACAATCGTGATATTGTTCAGATAGGGTTAGCTGTAGTGGGCTTGACAATTTTATTTGGCGTAGTATATAGAATTAAAAAAAAGGTAGATGTAAACCATAAAGGTATTTCAATACACATAGGTATTATCAGGAAAAAAATTATCACTCCAATGGTGGATTCAAATCCAATTGAAAATATTCGAACAAGATTTACAAAACGAGTTGAAGAGAATAAAAAAAATGATCAGCCACAATTGGTGTATTGCCCCCATTGTGGGTCTAGCATGTGGGAAAAACATGCATTTTGTAGGAAATGTGGTAATAGCCCATTTGAATAAATCTATCCTCATCTTTTCCAAAAAAACAATCTAGATCAATCTAATTTCAAAATTTCCTCTAATACTTGAGGGTTTTCAAGAGAGGATAAATCGCCCAAGTCTAGTTTTAATAATTTGGCTTTTAATAGTCTCCTCATAATTTTTCCTGTTCTTGTTTTAGGAAGATCAGATAAAACATAAACAAATTTTGGTTTGGCAAGTTTACCAATTTTTGTAGCAATATATTCCGAAATTTCATCGTTTAATTTTTCGTCTTTTTTTTCTTCTGACACAATAAATAAAACAATTGCTTCGCCGGTTATATCATCAGGAATAGAAATTGAAGCTGCATCAGATATTTTTTTATGACTAATTGCAGTTTGTTCAATTTCTGCAGTACTCATTCGATGACCAGCCACATTAATGACGTCATCTGCCCTGCCTTTCATATACCAAAGACCATCACTATCAACAAAAACATAATCTCCATGAAACCAAATGTTTTCAAAACGAGACCAATAGGCTTCCAAATATCTTTGATTATCATTTAAAAGACCATGGGTCATGGCAGGCCAAGGCGATTTAATTACAAGATAGCCATTTTCCTCTCTTACGGAATTTCCTTTTTCATCATAAACATCTAAATTAATTCCAGGACATGGGATCCCAACTGTAGAAGGTTTTAGTTTCATTCCTGGAAAAACAGACAACATTGCTCCTCCAATTTCTGTACCGCCTGATAAATTCATAATGGGGATTTTTTTATTTCCAACTTTTTCAAATAACCACCTCCATGAATCTTCATCTAAAGGCTCTCCAGTAGTTGGAATATTTTTAATATTATCTAATGAATGAAGTTTTAAAGGCTGAATATTATTTTTTTTAAACAATCTAACTGCCGTAGGTGATATTCCAAAAATAGTTGCACGGTATTCGTGCAGCATATCCCATATTCTATTGAAATTTGGAAAATCCAATGCACCATCATAAATTACTGCACTTGCCCCTCTAATCAAAAGACCATAAACATTCCAAACCAATCCTGTAATCCATCCAATATCGGCAGGCCATAAAATAATATCATCTTCAGTTGTATCAATCAAAAAACCTGCCTGATATGCAGCGAAAACTGAAAACCCACCATGGCCATGAACTACCCCCTTGGGTTTTCCTGTTGTTCCGGATGTGTATAGTATGAACAATGGATCCTGTGAATCTGTAATTTCCGTATCACATGATTCAGATTGAGATGATGTTAAATCATTGTAAAATATGTTGTCATCTGATTTTTCATAAATATCGATTCCCTTGCAAGACACAATAATTTTTTTAATATTAGTATTCTTGGTTGCTTCTTCAACTATATTTTTTTGAGAAATTGGTTTTCCTTTTCTTTGAAATCCATCACAAATAAAAAGAATTTTTGCTTTACAATCTTGTAATCGAATTTGTAATGATTCAGAACTGTAACCTGAAAATATTACAGTCTGCACTGCTCCAATTTTAGCAGAGGCAAGAATGGCAATAATAGACTCCTCAATCATTGGAAGATAAATTGCAACAACATCTCCCTTTTTAACATCTAAAAATTTTAAAGAATTAGCAAGTTTGCATACTTTTTTATCTAATTCCAAGTAAGTAAGGTAAGAAGTTTTTCCATCTTCAGAAACAAAAATGTATGCAATTTTGTTTGGATAAATTTTGGAAAACTTTTCAACACTTGATTTGTAAATATTTGTCTTCCCATCAACGAACCACCTAGCCCAAGGTAATCCTTTTGATAAATCTAAAACCTTTTGGTATGGTTTATCCCAAACTATTCCAAAATATTGTTCAACATCTTTCCAAAACCATTCCAGATCATGATTGGCTTTATTAGATAACTGGTCTAATGTAGAAATATTGTTTTTTTTCATAAATTTGGATATAGTTGAATTTTCTTTTTGATCTACTGTTGGTATAAATTCAAATTCTGACAATTGATAATTTTAATACCTTCAAGGTAAAAAATTTTCTAGGAAATCTCTAGCCCCAATCTTCGGGCACAGGCAATTGCGGCCTTTCCGTCATCCTCTGAAATACCTGCTTTTTCAAACTTTTTGACCCAAAATTGAGATGTACCCCTAGTATTTTCTTTATAATATTCACGTAAAATTATGCCTATTTGGGAATCTAATCGATCTCTTGTGGTAGAATTCATACCTTTTTGCAAAATTGTAGAATCAGAATTAGCCAGAATTTTGATAAACTCGATATCATCTAAAGAAAGATCACGCATATTCTAGATTAATTTCTTTTTTAATAAATCCAAGGTTAATTGCGGATCTGCTTTTCCTTTAGTTTTTTGCATAACTTTACCAACAAGAAAATTTATAGTTTGAGGATTTGATTTAGATTCCTCTACCGCTTGAGGTTCTTCAGACATTACCTGTTGGATAATTTGTGCTAATTCAGTTTCGTTGGATACATTGCCTAAATCCAATTCAGAGATTACTTGAAATAGTTCTTTTCCACTTTTTACTATTTCATAAAGTGCATTTTTTGCAGAATTTCTTGTTAATTTTCCGGATTGTATTGAATCAGCAAGGTCTCGCATATGCGATGAGTTTAATTTTGACTGCTCTCTTTTTTCTCTAGTATCGACCAATCCCATAAGATCTGTTGTAATAATATTTGCAATTTCTTTTGCATTTTTTTCATCATGAGATTTATCAAACAAATCCGAATAGTATTTGTCTGATGATAACACATCTGCAACTTGATCTGGAATCCCATACTTTGTAACATAGCGTTCCTTTTTGGAACTTATGCTTTCTGGCATTTCAGATTTTAATTTTTCCCGGATATCTTTTCCAATTGTTATCCAAGGAATGTCACCTTCTAGAAAATATCGGTAATCAAGATCACCTTCTTTAGATCTAGAAGAAATTGTGATTTTTCTTTTATCGTCCCAATGTCGTGTTTCTTGTACAATTGGAATGTCTCTGCTTTGAAGACTTTCTTGTCTTGTAATTTCAAAATGAACAGCTTTTTCTAAATCATGAAAAGAATTAATATTTTTAATTTCGACTTTATTGCCTCCCTCAATTGATACATTTGCATCTGCCCTCATAGCTCCATCTAAGCCAGGATCTGAAACATCAAGGTTTTCAAGTAAATCCGATAAAATTTTGAGAAACTCCCTTACCTGTTTTGGATTTTCAAAATCAGGTTCAGTTACTATTTCTACCAGAGGGGTACCTGCCCTGTTATAATCTACCAGAGTAATTTGGTTCTTTGATGAACTCCCTTCGTAAATAAGTCTCCCAGGGTCTTCTTCTAACTGGACCCTAGTAATTTGGATTTTTTTGTCACCTACCTTTATCGTCCCTGCCCCACCTATACTCGTATCACCATAGATGTTTAATTGAGTTATCTGAAAGTTTTTTGGAAGATCAGGGTAGAAATAATTTTTCCTAAAAAATGCAATTTTTTCGGGAGTACTGCAATTTAGGGCCATTGCAATTAGAGTTGCTTTTTCAATTGCTTTCTTGTTTAATCTTGGGAGGGTACCAGGGAGACCCATACAAATTGGACAAACATTCGTATTGGGTTCGTTTTCTCGATAGTTTGCTTTACAAGTGCAAAACAATTTACTTTCAAGTTTGGTCAACTGACAGTGTATTTCTAACCCAATTTTAGTCATATTGGGACCTCTGGTAATCGTACTGTTGTTTCAAGCGCACGTGCAGCTTGAAATAAGGATTTGTCATCATTTTGTTTTGCCAACAATTGCATTCCAATTGGTAATCCATTGGATATTGTGTATGGTACGGATATGGATGGTATTCCTGTAAGATTTGACATTACTGTGTTAATGTCCACCAGAAACAAAGCAACGGGATCATCAATTTTTTCTCCAATTTTAAATGGAAGGATGGGAACAGTAGGTGCAACAAGATAATCAAATTTTTTGAAGGCTTCAGCTACTTCTTTAGTTAATTTGCTTTTTACTTTAAGAGATTTTAGAAAATATTTTCCTGCATGCCCAGACGAAGGGACGAATCCTCCCAAAATCATTCGTCGTATCACTTCAGGACCAAATTTAGTTCGGGCTTTGGAAATATATGAATTAAATTCATATCCTTCAACTGGAAAATCATATCCGTATCGAAGATTATCATATCGAGCCAAATTACTTCCCGCCTCAGTTGCCGTAATTGTGTAATAAGATGCCACAGAATATTTTACCATGTCAATTGACACATCTTCACAAATGGCACCAAGACCTTCTAATTTAGAAACAGCGTCTTTTGTTGCAGAAAGAACTTCCGGATCAATTCCATCTCCTATCATTTCTTGGATAATGCCTATCTTTTTGCCTTCAATGCCAGAGTCTATGCCTGAAAGATAATCAATTTTTCCATTATCTATGGTAGTATTATCATTAGAGTCTAAACCGGAAATAATATTTAACAAAAATGCAGCATCTTTTATGGTTCTGGTCATTGGTCCGATTTGCTCGATGCTGTTTGCATAAGAAATTAGACCGTATCTACTAACTAATCCATAAGTCGGCTTGTATCCTACTGTAGAACAAAAGCTAGCTGGATTTCGAACAGACCCACCTGTGTCAGAGCCCAATGATGCCACACATTCAAAAGCGCTTACTGAAACAGCACTTCCTCCGGATGAACCTCCAGGAACATAATCCGTATTCCAAGGATTTCGGCTTGGGCCATATGCACTAAACTCTGTAGTTAATCCCATTGCAAATTCATCAAGATTTGTTTTACCTACAAACACTGCGTCTTGTTCTTTAAGTTTTGAGATGACAGTCGCATCATATGGTGCGA
>DATKZR010000108.1:0-2218 GCA_035527875.1 Nitrosopumilaceae archaeon
TCTAATTCTGGCGTGTATATTTTTTCAGATAATCCTGAAAAAATTGCAGATTCTCTACTAACAATGCTAAAAGACGAGAATACATTAAAGAAATCAGGAGAGAATGGACGGGAATATGTCAAAAATAGAGGGAATTTTTCAGATTTAACTAATATACTTTGATCTGGTCAAAAGAATTTTGAATTCAAAATCCCTATACCTTATCATACGACTGTAAACCTTTGACATATTTTTTTGCTATATTTTTTGAGTTTTTCACTTTTCTCGAGTACTCGTTGTTAATTTGGTCGATTTGATAAAGTGAATCTTCTTTAATTAATTCTAAATTGGGAATAACACAATGTCCTCCAATAAATCCTGGAAACATTTTAGGTCTATTTCCTAAATTTTTTTGAATTTCATCAGAAAAGGTCCACATTTCATCATAATTCACTTTATGCTTTTTTGCAATCAGGTTACTAATTTGTGCATAATTTATCAACCATCCATAGTAGGTAGTATCTACAACTATTTTTGCTAACTCTAAAGTGATTGGGTCTGACATCTTTTTTGTTTTAACATTACATTTTTTCATAAGTTTTGAAAATTCTGCTGATGCCCATTTAATCTTGGGAGCATCTTTTTCTAGAGCAAAAAATTTTGTATATTTCTTCAAATCTTGCAGCATTCGCTTATGTACTCCCCTCGTTGCACTGTAAATAATTGGGATAGGAATTTTATTTTGTAATTTCTTTGTAGTATAGGGAGATACAGTACTATGAACAACGATTATTTCTGGTTTAAATTTTTTATAAAGTGACGTTACATGGGAATTAAATTTATTACTAAATGGTATACATATATGCAAAATTAAAGTTGGAATCTTGTCATATTTTGAAATTTTTTTTTGATCAACTAATTTAGGATTAATATCAAAGCCGACACAAAGGTTTGATTTGGAAATTAATTGATAAAGTGGTTTTCCAATTTCTCCTAAACCCGCAACAACATTCTTTTTCATAAAAAGGGAGGAAAATAAGACCTAAATTAAGTAATTGACTATATGGATTTCTCCATGGTTACAAACTAAAAGTATCTCTTATGGAAAACACAAAAAATAGGCTCAAAGAATGCAAGTTTTGATGATTTAATTCAAAACCAGTTCAAAAAATTGACCTTCCTTATGAACCAAAAAGATACCACTATTATGGTTTAGGATTAAAATATCTAGAATATGTTACTCCATTTACAATGGCTAGAATTTTACTTTATGCAAGAAAAAAACGAAAAGGAACATACTAAATGTTACAAGGATATTTTTCAAATTACAACATTCTCTATGAAAAAGATCTTAGAAAATTTGTTAAAACTCAGATAAAAAACAAAAGAAATCTGAATCTTGGAAATCTAAAACGATTTTTTAGAGGTGTTTTTTAATTTGATTGATAAATACATGATAGCAATAACTGGGGATGAATTTTTTGGCAGGCGTATTGCTAATGCACTAAAACAAAATAACTTTAAAGCTGACTTTGTTCCTCTTCCAAAAAATCTCTATAACCTGAAATCAACATTTAACTCATATTCTATAATTCATTTTGTTGGGTCACCTACAATATCAAAAAATTCACCAAAATTATTTTTCTTAAAACTAAATGGGAAAAAAATTCTAGTGAATTGGATTGGATTTGATGTAAGGAGAATAAAATATAGTAAATTACGTAGAATTATGGGGGTAATTGGAAATTACTTTACCGATATTAATATTGCCACAGCTGAGAATCTTGTGGATGATTTAGTTAAAAATGGAATTCAGGCTCAATTTCAACCCATACCTGTCTATTCAATTTATCCTATAGAGGATCTTCCTCCTGAAAAGAGAGTAGCAGTTTATCTGCCAGATAAATATCCAAGTTTTTCAGATTTTTACCAAGAGACTATAATAAAAAATTTAGTTAAGGATTTTCCAGAAATAGAATTTTTGATTCTAAATAATTCTGGTAAAACTTTTTCTGAACCAAATGTGAAATGCTTTGAATGGTGTGAAGATATGGAAAAAATTTACAAACAAGTCAAAGTTGTTATTCGTCTTCCAATGGAAGATGGAACTTCTGGAACAATAATTGAAACTCTTTCTATGGGAAGATACATGATTGCGTCAAACACTCTTCTTCCTTATTGTGAAGTGGTTCATAACTATGAAGAAGCTAGAAATGCCTTGAGAAAAACTATTGAAAAA
>DATKZR010000109.1:0-14136 GCA_035527875.1 Nitrosopumilaceae archaeon
AGCTAATGTCAATTAGCTAAATTTTTGAGTTAAGCAAAAATGGAATTTGGAAAGCCCAAGCTGAGGAAATTGGCCTTTTGATTAAAAATAAAAAAAGAGGTTATAGGCGTGGTATGACTCTAGTGTATTTTGAGGAGGTCAACACAACAACTGATATTGCAACAAACATTACAACTAATGCAACTGTTCCAAATTCAGGAACTACATTAAACATCAAAATTTCACCCTTTGGTCCGCTCCAATTTTCTTGGTCATCGGGCAGTCCGAAACCAAGCATAGTAACTTCTATGTCAACTTGATCAGATGTACTTAATGATGCAGTTGAATGGATCGAAGTGCCTTCATGTGCATGCTCTCCAAGAACTGAAAGAATTTCTTGACCGTTTTGTGACACTACAATGTCATAGTTTGCATGTTCTTTCACACTCCCATCGTTTGAATCTCTAAATTTTATTTCAAGAGACATTTTCTCATCGGATGCAGGATTACTAGATGTGATTTCTGCACGGATGGATCCATCTTCAGAAATTCCTGTTACGGTAGTTTCCTCTTCTGAGGGAGCTCCCACAACGAGTGTTCCGGGGGCATATTCTGATCCTTCAGATCCTGCACCCTTAGGTTCGGATCCTACAAGTTCTGCACCTCCAACTCCTTGAACAATCACAAGTCCTTCCATCCATGGATGAACAATACAATAGTATGGAAATTCACCTGCAGATTCAAACTGGTGTGAGAAACTTGTTTGAGGCAAAAACATACCAGAGTCAAAAACACCTGATGGGCCATCTCCGTCTATACCTGGAAATGGAGTAAGTCCAGACGTTACAGTGTGAGCCGCTCCATCATCATTCATCCAAGTAACTTCACCACCTACATCAACGGACACTTGGTATGGAATGTAACATTCCTTTGTTTCCTGGCATCCTGGAGTTGAGGTTGCTATCCCAATGCTTACGTTTGCGGTTTCATGATCTGCAAATGCAGGATTGAAAATCATTCCTATAGAAATGGCAAACAATACCAAGAAGGAATTAAGCATAATTTTCTGTGTTCTTTTCATTGTACAGTGTAGAAAAAATGGGAATAAAAGATTGTTGGAAGACTAGTGAAGTAAAGTTTCTTTGATGGTATCAAAGGATCCAAGAACAGTATGTACTTCAGATACAGTATTTTTCACCTTGAAATTTTTTAATTCGTCTGCAGTAAATGGCCCTATGGCAACGATTAAAGATTTATGTAATTTTTCTATTAGCGAATCTTCATCATAATCTTTAGACATTATCTCAAAAAATGCCCTAACCGATGATGCACTTGTAAAAACAATTCCATCAATTTTATTTTGGGAAAAAATTTCTCTAAATTCATTCCATTGTGTTGTGTCTCTAAACGCACAAACGTCATATAGATGAATTTCCTTGACATCAATCCCAATTTTATTCAAAAGTTCTTTCAAAAAAGGAGTAGAGGCACCGCTTCTAGGTACAATTACTTTTTTTCCAACTGCATGTAATTTTGTGAATAATTCCCCCACACCCACTGAAGAAAAGGTATTTGGAATATGTGCAACCTTGATTCCTTCGTTTTCTAGGGCAATTTTTGTTTTAGGACCTACTGCCATTACCATTGTATTAGCTACTGCCAGTTGTAATTTTTCAAATTTTAAAACTTGCCGTGCTGTATCAAAAAGAAGTTTTACAGCTTTTGAGCTCATAAAGACAGAGTAATCAGGATCATATTGTTTTACAGATTCCAAGAATTCGTCCACTATTTTTTCTCCTTTACTTACAAGTTCAATTGTAGGCAAAGGAAACGGGGTTGCATTATTTTTTGTGACCAATTCTATAAATTCTGAAGAATCTTCTTTGGACCTAGTGATTGCAATTATTTTTCCTTCAAGCATTTTTTCTCCATCCTATAGTATCAGACAAATTCACTACCTTTCCTATTATAATATTAGTAGGAGGAGTAATTTTTTTAGCCTTTACAAGTTTTGCGATATTTGTAACTGTTCCTTTAACCATTTTTTGCTCGGGTGTTGTACCATTTTGAATTACCGCAACTGGTGTGTTTTTATCAAGGCCTCCAGCAATTAGTTGCTTGCAAATATCATCGATTCGAGATAATCCCATCATAATTACAATAGTGTCTACCGATTTTGCTAGTCGTTTCCATTTTACGGCTTGGGTTTTCTTTTCTGGATCTTCATGTCCTGTAACAAAAACTACAGAAGAAGAATATTGTCTATGAGTAAGAGGTATCCCAGCATAGGTAGCCGATCCAATTCCAGAGGTTATCCCTGGAACAATTTCATATTTTATTTTGTGTTCTCTTAGAAATTCTGCTTCTTCTCCACCACGACCAAAAATAATGGGATCTCCGCCCTTTAGTCGTACAACATTCTTTTGGGATTTGGCATGTTTTACCATCAAGTCATTTGTGTTATTTTGATGAGTTGTATCATCGCCAACTGCTCTACCTACATAGATTTTTTTTGTAGATTTTGGGATCAAAGAAATAATTTTTTTGCTTACTAGTCTATCATAAAGAACGACATCAGCTTTTTGTAATAATTCAACTGCCCTCATCGTAATTAATTTACTATCACCTGGCCCTGCACCAACAAGATAGACTTTTCCAGTCATTTTTTATTCCATTCCTCCACTTTCTCTCTCCAATTTAATGCAAGATCATTTACTCCCTGTTCTTGAAGTTCTTCTCCTACCTTATGACCTAATGTAATGGGATCTTTTTTGGGTCCTGATTTTTTTACAAGAATTGATTTTTTCCCATCGACTGAAAATGCAGACACACTAAGATTCATTTCCATTTCATTTGATTGCGCATATACACCAATGGGAAATCTACATCCTGAATCAACATAGTCAGACAATGTCCGTTCTGCCTCTATTTCCAATCTGGAATTAGAATCTTCAATTTTTTTTAACATTGAAATTGTTTCAAAATCATCTGCCCTTGAGACAATTGCAAGAGCGCCTTGTCCGGGAGATGGTAAAAATTCATCAATAGATAGGGAGGTATATTTTACATCTAGCCCTAGCCTTAAAATTCCTGCTTGAGCAAGAACAATTGCATCATACCCACCCTCCGATATTTTTCTAATTCGCGTTTCAATATTTCCTCTTATTGGTTTAACAATAACATCAGAACGATTTCTCACTATCTGTACAGCTCTTCTTAAAGAACTGGTTCCAATAATGGCATCTTGTTTTATTGTATCCAAAGTGGTACCATCAGAGGAAATAAAAACATCATTTACTGTTTCTCTTTTTGGAATACAAGCTAGAACTAAATTTTCATCTATTTGAGAAGGGACATCCTTTAGACTGTGGATTGCAAAATCTATTTTATGTTCTGCAACTGCTCTGTCAATTTCTTTTTCAAAAATTCCTTTTTGATTAATTGTGAAAAGTGGTCTTGCATCAATATCACCTTTAGTCTTTATGGTTTTAATTTCAAATTCTAAATCAGAATCTAGTTTTTTTAATTCAGATATTACCCAGTTTGTTTGTGCAAGGGATAATTGACTCCCTCTTGCTCCAACTATATACTTCAATTTTTCACCGACTTTAGAGCATTTTGGTACGCATCAAGAGTTTGATTAAGGTCTCTTTGTGTATGGGCATCAGATAGAAAAACCACTTCAAATTGCGAAGGCGCAATAAAAATTCCATTTTTCAATAGTGTTTTAAACATTTTTTGGAATTTTTTTCCATCAGCATTTTTAGATGTAGTATAATCTGTTACAGGAGTATTTGTAAAAAACATCTGAAACATTGAAGAAACAAGATTAATCTGATGAGGAATCTTAAAGTCAGTGGCAATATCGTCTAAGGCACGAGTAAATCGCACATTATACCTCTCAAGTTTAGAATAGAGTTTGTTTTTAATTTTGTTTAATTCTTTGATAGAACTAATCGCGGCAGAGACGGAAATTGGATTTCCTGCAAATGTAGATGCTTGATATACCTTACCTTCAGGAGAAAGTAAATCCATAATTTGCTTTTTACCTCCAACTGCAGCAATGGTAAACCCGTTTCCCAAGGCTTTTCCAAGTGTAGTAATGTCTGGTTTAATTCCAAAGTGTTGTTGCGCACCACCAGGTGATACTCTAAATCCAGTTACAACCTCATCAAAGATTAGTGGAATGTTGTGTTGTTTTGTAATTTTTCGTAAATCTTGCAGAAAATTTTTTTCAGGTAGAATTAATCCCATGTTTGCCAATATTGGTTCTACAATAACTCCTGCAATATCATTATTTTTTAGTATAGTGTGTTCCAAATCTTCAGAATTATTATATTGAACCACCAAAGTATTTTTTGAGACTTCATCCAATCCACCATCTGAAACTGAGATTCCATTATGAGCAGATCCCGAACCTGCTTTAACTAAAACAGAATCATGAGATCCATGATAACATCCTTCAAATTTAATGATTTTTTTCTTTTTTGTGAAACCACGTGCTAATCTTATTGCAGTCATGGTTGCCTCACCACCAGTGTTTACCAGCCGAACTTTATCAATTGAAGGAAAGTTTGAACGAATTAAATTAGATAATTCAATTTCAGCAGATGTAGGAGTGCAATATAATGTTCCTTGTTTTAATTGGTTAGTTACAGCTTTGAGAATTTCTTTTCTTCGATGTCCTAAAAGTAAAGCACCATAACCATTACAATAGTCAATGTAACGATTGCCATCCTCATCCCAGATGTACGCTCCATCAGATTTTTTTGTAAAAAACGGATATGGCTCAAAATATCTAACTGGGCTATTGACACCTGAGGGAATTACTTTTTTTGCATCACTGAATAATTTCCTAGAATTAGGCACAATTTATGGTGGATTTAGGTCATTATTATTCGTAATATTACGAATTTTCTTGTTTTTTCTGACTTGCAAACTTGTCTCTAAACAAAAAAGCTACAATTGTTGTGCCAACGTATGGTGCGGTCCAGTAAAGCCACAAATCAGTCACTACACCAGATAACAAGGCAGGTGCCAATGCCCTGGCTGGATTCATCGATGCACCAGATATTACTGCTAAAAAGAAAATATCCAGTCCAACGATTCCACCAATAGCAATTCCGCTAAATCCCTTAAGGCCTTTTGTATAAACAACCGTAAAGATTACTGCCATTAGTAATCCTGATGCTAGAACTTCAATAGAAAATATCAAAAAAAATGAATAATTAAGGTTTGGTGTATTTACTCCAAGATTTCCCTCTGTTCCAATAAAACTCATCACAAACAAAGATCCAAATATCGCTCCAATAATTTCAGCTGCAAAATACCATACTATTTGGATTTTAGTAATGTGCCCAGTGATATAATATCCAATCGTAACAGCTGGATTAAAATGTGCAAGGGAAATTTTTCCAAAAGAATACACACCAATAATTAAGGCAATAAATGGAGCAACTGCTACAAACCAAATCCCATATAATCCTCCTATCTGTACATCATAAACAATAGAACCCGTAGCAAAGACTACAAGGATAAATGTTCCAATTAATTCAACAATAAAGATTTGTAAATTTGAATAGGTCATAAACCATCTTCGAGTTTTTTAATCAATCTCAACACTTTGAATTTAATTTGCTCACGAATCTTTCTAACTTCTTCAATTGTTTTTCCTTTAGGATCTCTGATGTTCCAATCAAGTACATCTTTTACAAACAATGAAGGACATGATTTTTTATCTATACAGCCCATGTTGATAGTTTTGATAGAATCATTGATCATTTCATTTGAAAGAAGTTTTGGTTTTTGATTTGTAATATCAATACCGATTTCTTTCATTACCTCAACCACTTCGGCAATGAGTGTGGATTTTGGCTCTGTTCCTGCACTCAACACGTCAAAATTTTGGCCATATTTTCGAAAAAATCCTTCTGCCATCTGACTTCTTCCTGTATTTTCTACGCACACAAAGAGAATTTTTGGGAGTTTTGACACAATTTAATATAAATATTAGTTTATATAAATTTAAATTGATATGAATGGAGTTAATCTTCTCAAGTGTATTTGTGATGATACCAGATTTGAGATTCTGGATATGCTTCAAAAAAATAAAGAGTTGTGTGTAAATGACTTTGTAGATAAGATAAAAAAAGGCCAACCGCTAATATCACACCATCTTAAAACACTGAAAAACTGTGGAATTGTAAAGTCAAGAGATGAAGGGAAAAAGGCAATGTACAGTATTTCAAATAACCAGCTTTCAGAATTAATTTCAAATATTACAAAAGTAAGCAAAAAAATTCCAGTTTTGTGTAATGATAAATCCTGTTGTTAAACAAATTTTTCTGTACGAAGAACATCAACGTCACTTACATACAAAACAACTGCAAAATTTGTAAACAAAGTTCTTGCAATTTCCTCTACTACATCTTGGATCTTATTTTCTTGCATAATCACCTCAACTTTGACATTTTTTTCATTCTTTAGCCCTTGTCCGCGTAAGCCTTTTGCCCCATTTCCATCGACTTCATATGTGGTATAGCCTGTAAGGTTATGTTTTGCTAAAATATCAATAACATTTTTTTGAGCAAGAATCTCACATGTTACAGTCAAAAGTTTTACCGAATAAAGTTTCATATCAACACCTTTGCGATGTAATTGAATAAATCTATCGATCCTTCATTATGTAGAATGGATGAGATCATGAACATTATTGGAAGTAAGATAATAATATTATACGGAAAGGTAATCCCTAGTGCAGATGTTATGTAAAGACTTGGTTTTGCCTGTGGAATTGCATGACGTAAAACTGCTGGGGCTGCAATAAAGGATGCACTTGCCAGAAGCAATCCGAACATTACAGATCCTCCAATACTCAATCCTAATGCAGTAGCAACTAAGACTCCTATTACTCCGTTAAATGTAGGCATTAAAATTGAAAAAGATATCAAAAACACTCCTACTTTTTTGATATCCTCTAGTCTTTGACCTGCAATAATTCCCATCTCAATTAGGAAAATTACAATGGCACCTGTAAACAATTCATCAAAAACTATGCTAATGGAGCTAAATCCCTCTTCGCCTATCATATATCCAATTATAATACTTCCAAGTAAAATTACAATTGCCTTTCCGGTTATTGATTCATGAAGAACTTGTTTTAGGTTTGTTTTCGTCTCAGAAATTCCCATTTCTATTTCAGATCCTGTTTGAATTTTTCCAAGCGATTTTTTTTTCTCTTTGATCTGTTTTGAAACAGCAATGTTTGTCAAAAATATTGCCAAGATGAAAGCAACTGGTTCCAAGACTGCAAGAATTGCAGCGATGTATCCTTCAGAGGACACTCCCTGATTTTTAAGAAATGAAAGCCCAACTGAAAATGTAACGGCCCCTACGGCACCATAAGTTGATGCAAGGGCATAAGAATCAAAGAGGTTGAATTTACCTAGACGGCGAAGTATTTGATAATGATTCAATGTAAAGAGCAAGGACAATCCAATGGCAACTAGCATTGGAATAAGCATTGTTTCAAATCCTGTGTTTCTCATCTCAATTCCTCCATGCAGCCCAATTGCAGCAAGCAAGTATATTGGTAAAAATTCGGAAATTGCATCAGGAATTCTTAGGTCAGATTTTATTCTTGCAACAATTATTCCAAAAATAAAAAATAATACAATTGGTGTTAACAGATTTGACTGAATGAGTTCCAGAATTGCCATTTGAATGATTCAAAAAATTTTGAGTGGAATAAAAATCAAAGCATCAATGTATTACACAAACAGATGAATCAGATAGGTAAATCCTATTCCCAACCCTGCACTTCCAGGAATAGTGATTATCCAAGCAAAAATAATTTGTCTCCCCACACCCCATCTTACTGCACGTTTTCTTCTTGCAGCGCCAGCGCCCATGATGTTTCCAGTAATTGCATGAGTAGTGCTTGCAGGAATTCCAAACACAGCAAAAATGGCCAGCATCAATCCCCCACCTGTTTCAGCTGCAAATCCTTGATATGGTCTGAGTCTGGTGACTCTTACTCCCAATGTCTTTATGACCTTATATCCTCCAAAGAACGTACCCAAACCCATAGCAGTGGCTGCGGCAAAAATTACCCAAATAGGCATTTCAAGATCAGGGATTAATTCGGCTGAAAACAAAATTAATACAATAATTCCCATAGTTTTTTGACCATCGTTTGCCCCATGTGTTAGAGCAAACCAAGCTGAAGAAATAATTTGTAGCCTGCCAAAAGTTTTGTTTACTATTGCTGGTCTGCGGTTTGCAAATATTGTGATTATCAGCCCCGTTAACAAAAATCCAAAAATAATTCCACCAACAGGAGCAATTACTATTCCCGCAAATACTTTAGTCAAGCCGCCATAAACAAGTTTTTCAAAACCCAAACCAGCAATACCTGCACCCATTATCCCTCCAACCAAAGAGTGACTGTTAGAAATAGGTAATCCAAAATAAGTACACAAAGTACTCCAACCTATTGCACCGGCTAAACCTCCCACAATCATGTAAACAGTAATGTCATCAGGACTGACAATTCCTTTTGCAATTGTAGTGGCAACAGCAACACCAAAAATAAAAGGCCCAACAAAATTTGCAACAGCAGATAATGAAACAGCTTGAAGTGGCTTTAAAACACGAGTACCAATTACTGTAGCCACAGAGTTTGCAGAGTCATTAAATCCATTAACAAAATCAAAGATTAGCGCTACAATTATTGCTCCAATCGCGATTTCTAACATTCAATTAACCTACGTATATTTCAAAACTATATCTTCAATGACATCTGCAACGTCTACACACCTATCAGAGGCAGTCTCCATTGTCTCATAGATATCTTTGAGTTTGATAATATGTATGGCATCTGTTGAAGTAAAGAGCTCCCCTATTGCTTCTCGGTACAGGTCATCAACTTTATGTTCAATGTCACCTGTGTTTCTGCAATGATCTATCATGTCTTTAGGATTTTTAATTTTCTGCAACTTTGATATCATATATTGAACTTCTTTTGTAGCCTTTACAAGCTCTCTTGCCATTTCTAGAGAATAAGGAGGAGGCTCAGAAATTTTATAGCTGCATAATCTAGCTGCAATTCCATCTGTGAAATCAATCACATCATCTACTTTTGAGGCTATTCTTTGCATATCTTCACGATCTAGAGGAGTGATGAATGTCTTGTTTAATTCAGAAAAAATATCACGTGTTAGGACATCAGCTTCGCTCTCAAGATTTCGTATTTTCTCTAGAGAATCCTGATTTTTAAGATCAGAGAGTAAAACTACTAGTTCTTCAGATGTCTCTACAGCTTTTATTGCAAGGTTGTCAAGAATTGTTAAAAGTTTTTTCTCATTAGATTTTACCCAAGATAACCATTGTCCCATAATGTTTCCAAACTTGAATGATAGTTAATAATTGTGCGTATACAACATACGTATCTATATAGGAACATTGAAAAATCATGTACGATAAATTTCAGGAATTTAAATTAAAATCAATTTAATTAACCGATCCTTAATTTTTAAAAAAAAATCTAAAAATTAAATAGAATTGTAAATTTTTTATGGTTCAATGATAAGTTGATCGCAATGTATTCTGCTCAAAATGGTTTGTTCACTTCACGAGTAAAAACATAACTTGCAAGACCAACCATAATCAAGACAAAGACCACAATCACCCCAATGCTTAGAATGGTAGAAACCCCTCCTTCAGATACTCCAGTCATCATTTCTCTTACAAGTAAGACAGCATAGGTAACAGGATTAAGTCTGGCCACAGATGCAAGCCAATCAGGGAGTAATTCAAGTGGGAATAGAGCAGGACTTAGCATAAACAAAGGCATGCCAAGAAAATTAATTACTCCCCAAAACGTCTCTTGAGATTTTGCAGTAGCTGCTACTACAACAGAAATGCCAGAAAATCCCAAGGAAAATAAAATTACAATTGCCATAATTGGTACAATCATTATTGGATTTGGGAATGTTACACCTATAGCTAAAGAGATTCCTAAAATCAAGCTAGCTTGCATTGCAGCAATCAAAGAGATTGCGGACATTTTTCCAAGTGCAATAGAGGAGCGAGAAATTGGAGAAGTCAAGGCCTTATTCATAAATCCATATCGCCTATCCCAAAGGGTGTTTACCCCTCCAAAAATGCTAGTAAAGATTGCAGTTAGTATAATGACACCTGGGGCCATAAATTCAATATATTTTCCTTCAAATCCAACGGATTGAATTAATGGCTGAGTTCCAGAAAACGTGTTTCCCACAACTATAATCCAAATAGCAGGTTGAATTAACCTGATCAAAACACCACTACGGGATTTTTTGTATCGTTTTAGCTCACGCCAAAAAATAGTATACGTATCATACATTAATGAATTCATGCACGTAACCTCTTCATTTTTGCGTGTTCTCGTTTTCTATTAAATCCGGCATCATCGCCTTTAATTTCGTGCCCAGTGTAAGAAATGAATACATCATCAAGTGTAGGTTGGGTTAGGGAGATTGAATTTATTTTTATGTTCAAATCAGATGATATTTGAAATATTTTTGGAATGACTTCTGTTCCCTTTGATGCAAATAAGGTAATCTTGTTTGGGTCCTGGTTTATCTTTTTAATTAATTCAATTTTTTCTAAAGCAGATAGAAAAGCTTTTTCATTTTTATCATTTTCAATGGTTAGAGAAATTACCTCGTTTCCCATTGCACTTTTCATGTTTTGAGGGGTGTCAATTACCTGAATCTTACCGCCATCAATTATTCCAATTCTATCGCAAAGTTGGTCTGCTTCTTCCATATAATGAGTGGATAAAAAAAGAGTCATATCAAATTCTTTGTGTATTTTTTTTATATATTCCCAAATTTTCCTCCTTGTTTGGATATCAAGACCAACAGTAGGTTCATCCAAAAACAAAACTTTTGGTCTGTGTAGGAGACCACCTGCAATATCAAGTCGTTTTCGCATACCACCAGAATATGTAACTACAGCGTCATTTTGTTTGTCAGATAGTTCAATTAATTCTAAAACTTCATCTATTCTTTGGGCGATTAGTTCCTTGGGTATGTGGTTTAGTCTCGCTTGGAGTAAAAGATTCTCTCGTCCTGATAGGTATTCATCTACTGTGGATTCTTGTTGTACAAATCCTATATTTTGTCGAACTTTTTTTGGCTGAGTCATCACATCAAAACCTGAAACTAGTGCTTGGCCAGATGTCGGTTTTAGCAACGTAGTTAGAATCATCATAGTTGTACTTTTTCCTGCACCGTTTGGTCCAAGAAACCCAAAAATCTCACCACTCTCTACATTAAAAGAGATATCATCAACAGCCTTTAGATCTCCGAAAGATTTGGAGAGAGATTTTGTTTCAATAGAATACAATACCTTGATCGTTAAAATCAATTATAAATTGCTAAGTGTTGATTGCCCTCGATCCTCATAAACAATTTAAAGGACTATGAATTCATTTTTCGCATGAAAGGTCTCTGTCAAGAATGTCATTCATCTAATGTTGATATTGCATTGATATCAGGTATTCCAAAATGTTCTGAATGCAGCAAAAAAAATAATTAATTTTTAAAATTTTTTATTTCCATTTGTTTAATTTTTCAAATTTTTTCAAAAAAGTTTAAAGTAATTTATTGAGAAATTAGATAAAGTAATTGAAAATCTTTTTGCTAGGCGTAGTGTTAAAAATTGATATTACAATTGAGCAGGTTTAATAGGAATTTTACTCATGAAAATTTTGGCGATAGAGAGGATTGAATGTTTAATTTAAGAAAAACAGTACCAATAATCTTTGGAATTTTAATTTTAACTAGCTTGGCAGGATTTCAATTTGCATCAATGACGGTTCAAATAGCAGAAGCAGAACCTTCAAAGAGAATAGTAGGATACTTTCCGTATTGGGAATCAGGAGATATGAGTTTTATTGATTACTCCAAACTAACGGACATAATCTATTTTCATATATGGCCTAACGCTGATGGAACTCTTGATACAAGTGCAGTTGACATTAACCAGCTTCATACTATACGTGACAATGCACATGCAGTAGGAGTAAGAGTATGGATTGCAGCTGGTGGCGGGGGAGTGTCAGATGATTTTCCTGCAATGGCTGCGGATCCCACTACAAGAGCAAATTTTGTTTCAAATGTTAGAGATTACCTTATTGCAAATAACCTAGATGGAGTGGACATTGATTGGGAAACTCCACTTAAT
This sequence comes from Nitrosopumilaceae archaeon, assembly GCA_035527875.1. GTDB lineage: Archaea > Thermoproteota > Nitrososphaeria > Nitrososphaerales > Nitrosopumilaceae > Nitrosomaritimum. Next base: position 12,211 of record DATKZR010000109.1, read on the forward strand.
CAAGAAAAAACGGATAATCAAGACATTTTGTTATCGGATTTGTACAATACATTAGAACCCATGGCCAAATTGGTTACAGTTGCAGCAAATGGGGATGTACTTGAGCTAAAACCATCTGCGGCAAATTCTGTGGATTGGGTAAATGTAATGGCATATGATATGAATTGGGGAAATGCGGAACACTCAACCTTTGAGGATTCTGTTTTGGCTCTGGAAAGATACGAAATAGGTGGAATTCCAAAAGAGAAACTTGCACTGGGAATTCCATTTTATGGTAGAGATAATAACGCTAATGCGATAAAGTATGAAGACATAGTATCTTCTTGTAATCCTTTGCCATCAGAAAATTATTGTAGTGGGTATTTTTTCAATGGAATTGATCTGGTTACGCAAAAAAGTCAATTTGTGTTAGATAATGGATATGATGGAGTAATGGTCTGGAATTTAGGTCAGGATACATATAATCCGACATCTCTTCTCATCGCGATAAATGAGGTATTAGATACAACACCAGTATCCCAAGTTACTGCGGTAAATGATGTGTACTCTACTGATGAAAACATTACTTTAACCGTTGTAGCAAACGGAGTACTTGAAAATGATTTAGACTCTGAGGGAGATCCAATAACTGCTGTGCTTGAGAATACTGTTGTCAATGGGTCTTTGACACTAAACACTGATGGCAGTTTTTCATATAATCCCAATGCAAACTTTAACGGAGTAGACTCTTTTACTTATCATGCTACTGATGGAACAATAAACAGCAATATAGCTACAGTGTCAATTACAATTAATCAAACAAATGAGGTTTATGTTGAGGAATTTGTTGTTACCACCACCGGCAACAAACGCTGGACGGGATATGTAACTACTACTGTTTACAGTGTAGGCTCTCCAGTTGATAATGCTAACGTGTTAGGATTATGGTCAGGTGGAGAAAGCGGTACGGTAAGTTGCACCACAGATACAAATGGACATTGTCAAGTGCTAAAGGCCACTAAAAATAATAGTCTAACATTTACCGTTGACAATATTACTGGAAATGGTTTATTGTATGACCCAATTGTATCTGATTCAATTACCTTTGATAAAAATGGGAATACTCTAGGAGCAAATTCACCACCTGAAGCTGTTAATGATTCTGCAAATGTTCTACAAGGATCTTCAGTAACTGTAAATGTTGCCTCAAATGACAGCGATGATGGCATTTTAGACTTGGATACAATTACCATTACCCAATTCCCATCTAATGATATCTCATTAATTGATAATGGTGACGGCACTATTACATATACACACGATGGTACAGATTCTGTTTTGGACTCTTTCAAGTATACCATAAATGATAATGATGGCGCAACAAGTAACGAAGCTACCGTCTCAATTTCCATTAATGAGCCAACTCAAGATTTTCTAGTTCATTTAAGTAAAATTGAAGAAACCTCATCTACAAAGGGCCCATGGAATACTGCTACTATAACATTCACAGTTCATAATTCTTCTGAGACATTGCAAAATGGCGTTGTAGTCTCAGGAGAGTGGTCTGGATATGTAGAAGGTACTGATAGTTGCACTACTGATGTAAATGGAACTTGTTCGGTATCTTATAGAAGTAGGGATAGTGGAGAGGTGACATTTACGGTATTGGACATGTTAGGATTAGGTATAGTATATGATTTGGGAAGCAACCACGTAGTTTCGAATATTTCAATTACGGTACCATAGGAAGATTGAAAACCTTGAACCAATAAACACTGAAAATATTATCTTGCTGATAAATCGACCATCCGGGTTAAATAGAAATTTTTCAAGAATTATATACCTAGCACAACATGGTATTGGATTTGTGTGAAACATATCTGATACCATGATTATTTCTTTAATTAATTAATAACAAATATCGCACTGTTGAATTCTACGTGCTCT
>DATKZR010000110.1:0-3562 GCA_035527875.1 Nitrosopumilaceae archaeon
GGGTTAGCATTTGTTTATCCAATTCCACATTTTCTAGTGACCCGAATACAGATTCTAAGAAAGTTTCCTTATCAAATGGTTTTAGATCTGAATATTCTTGCCCAGTTCCTAAATAAAGAACGGGAGTCGAGGTAATTTTGACTACAGATAATGCTGCCCCTCCTCGTGCATCAGCATCGCTTTTGGTTAAAATAGTACCATCAAATTTCACGTATTCAAAAAATTCTTTTGCTTGATTAACAGTGTCGTTTCCTGCAAGAGAATCACCAACGAAAATTTTAAAATCCGGTTTCACCACTTTGGTGATTTTACTAATCTGTTCCATTAAATTTTTGCTAGTTTGCATTCTTCCAGCAGTGTCAATTAATACACAGTCTACTTTATGGGATTTTGCATAAAGGACTGCGTCTCTTGCTACTGCTGCGGGATCAGAATTATAATTCTGGGCAACAAGTTTTAGATTTAACCGATTTGTGTGCTCCCGTAGTTGCTCTATTGCACCAGCTCTAAATGTGTCAGCGGCTGCTACTACTACGGAATATTTTCTCTGCTGTAGCATATAAGCCACCTTTGCTAGCGATGTTGTTTTTCCAGTTCCATTGATTCCAACAAATAAAATCAAAAATGGCGTTCCAGATTTCTTTTTTTCATCAACAAGTCCGAATAGGTCAACTTTTCCTGCAGCATTAAAAAGTGATGAAATTGTGGAAATAAGACTGTCTTTTACAAATTTTTCAATTTCGTTTTTGTCTACTTTGGTTCCTATTAATCTAGTTTTCAAATTAGATTTAATTTCGTCAATAACTGCGCTTGCAACATCTGATTCATGAAGAGATATCTCCAATTCAAATAAAATGTCTTCAATATCTTTTTCATTTAGTTCCTTTTCTGATAGACTTTTCGCTGCATCCGAAAATGCACTACGGAGTTTATCAAACATTATTTTATCCTGATTTACTTTGAGATTCTGTTTGCATTAATTGATTTATCTGACTTTTTCCCTGTTCTAATTTGGCTGCTGCATCTTGTTTTTTAGCAAATGTATCTTGAATTGCAACTTCAATTTCCTTAATTCTGGCTTCAAGAAAATTTATTGCAGAGATAGGATCCTTTTCTAAAGAAATTCCCGCCCCAATATTCATCACAATATTGTCGCCAGATAAAATTTTGGCTTTTACAAAAGTTCCCATACCAATAGGAACTAACGATTCAGATTCAGATTTTTGACCTAGTGATTTTATTGACTGGATGGCAGCTGCTGCTTCTCGTAAAATGCTGTAAAGAGTTTCTTCTCGGTGAGATAAATCTTCAAAATAAGTTTCTAGCATTTGCATTTGTTTCATTAATTGTTGGGCATTTTCCTCGCTCATTTACACCAAATCATTTCCAGATGGTTATAAATTAATTCATGAGATAAAAGTGGAAATCAAAATAAAGGAATAAAAAAATAAGGATTGAACTTTATTTTGCTTTTGAGAATCTGTCTTCTACTTCATCCCAGTTAACTACATTCCACCAAGATGCAATATAGTCTGGTCTTTTGTTTTGATATTTTAGATAGTATGCATGTTCCCAAACATCTAATCCCAAGAGAGGTACCAATCCTTTTGTTCTTGGACTAGTCTGATTTGACATTGCTTTGTACTCAACCTTTCCTGAAGAAGGATTGAATACTAACCATCCCCAACCGCTTCCTTGAATTACTGCAGAAGTAGATGAAAATTTCTCTTTGAAGTCAGAAAAGCTTCCAAAGGAATCATTAATTGCATCAGCAATAGATCCTCCTGGTTCTCCTCCTCCGTTTGCCTTCATGTTGTTCCAAAATAACCTATGGTTATCATAACCACCACCATTAAAATTAATTGCACCTCTTTGGGTCTCAGGGATTTGATTAAGATCAGACAAAATATCTAAAATATCTTTATCTTGTATCTCTTGAGGACAAGATTCTAGGGCTGCATTTAGTTTATCGGTGTATGCTTGATGATGCTTTGTGTGATGAATCTCCATTGTTCTTGCATCAATATGAGGTTCTAATGCATCATAAGCATATGGCATTTTAGGAAGTGTGTATTTTCCCATATACCACAAGCATTGGTTATTCCATTTATTGCTTTACTAGCCAATTAGTTTTTACTTGCTAGAAAATACTAGAAAATTTGTGAAATTCAAAATTATTTTTTCTTTAATAGTTATTCTATCAACCTCAACGATTTTGTGGGAATTATCTGATAAAGATGGAGAATTTAATTTGTATCTTGACAAAAGTGTTCCATTTGTAGGAACGGAAATTCCAAGATTAGCAGGAATTAACGGGGAAGGAGTAAAAATTGCAGTAATAGATACAGGAGTTGATTTTAACCATCCAGATCTGATGGGATATGGTCCTGAAGGTAAAGTTGTGGGGGGATTCAATTTCATTCAAGAGGGCGAATTACCAATGGACAATAACGGTCATGGAACCCAGGTTGCAGGAGTAATTGCAGCAGACGGTAAAATAAAAGGAGTTGCTCCAAAAGCCAAAATTTTAGCCTACAAGGTTTCTGAGGATGGCAAGGCAGTATCTTCAGATTTAATCATCAAGGCTATCGAAAAAGCTATTGAAGATGATGCAGATATCATTAACATTAGTCTTGGCGTAAACAAAACAAATTCTCAAATTGATGGTGCCGTAGCCAAAGCATTAGAAAATGAAATCTTTGTAGTTACTGCAGCTGGAAATGATGGTCCTGGACTTGGAACCATAGGAAGTCCGGGGAGAAATTTTGGATCAGTTACTGTTGGGGCAACATACAATAATTTGACTTCGAGTTTGGTTGCGACTTTGGAAGTTAATGAAAAACCGTATACAGTAATTCCCATGGTCGGTTCATCAAAATTAGATGGACCAATAGAAGGTTCAATTAAGTTTGGAGGTTATGGAAAAGAAAAAGATCTTACTGGAATTAATGTAACCAATTCAATTCTTTTAGTAGAACGAGGTAGTGATGTTGAAGGAGAGTTGCTTTATTTTTCTATCAAAGAAGAAAACTCTGCCAATGCAGGTGCAAATGCATTGATAGTTTATAACAATGAACCAGGAATTTTCCTGGGAGAATTAACACACGAGCTTGTTGGACCTGGATACCAACCGAGAATTCCGGTGGTATCAATTGATAGAGAAAAAGGATTGGAGATTAAGGAAATAATTCAGGGAGAAAATTTTGCTAGTCTTCATCTTTTTTTCAATCCAGATTTCGTCGCTCATTTTAGTTCAAGAGGACCGGTTTCTCCCTTTTACATAAAACCGGATATTGTAGCTCCTGGAGCATACATCAATACAACTCAAAATAACGCAACCTATAATTTTACAAGTGGTACAAGTTATGCTGCACCCCATGTTAGTGGAGCTGCGGCATTATTGATTCAAAAGAATCCAGGGATTCATCATCATGAAATTAAATCACTTTTGCTAACTACAGTTGAGCCTGTATCAGATGCCTATGGACAAGAATTTTCCCTTAATGATGCAGGAGCAGGAAGATTAAACATTGCAAGGGCATTTGCTGCAACTTTGGTGATT
>DATKZR010000111.1:0-26768 GCA_035527875.1 Nitrosopumilaceae archaeon
ATTAGGATGATGCGATCGTATTGATACCAATGATTTCTAATTCACCCAGGTATGCTACATGTAGGGCAACCCCGGTTTCAGAACCCAAGGAGGTTTTGGCTAAAATACCAATGATCTTGTGCGAGTCAGAACCGGGGGACATTTGAATAATCAAAGAAATAAACAACCTCGTATCAATTGAAAACTAAATTGGTAAATTACTGGTTAGCAAAGCAAGAACCTAGCGGTCCTAGAGGATACAGTTTTGAAACTCTAAAAGAAGATAAAAAAACAATTTGGGATGGTATACACAATAATCTTGCTTTAAAGTACATGAAAAATATGTCTGTGGGTGACCTTGTTTTATTTTATCATACTGGAACAGAACGACAGGCTGTTGGAATAATGGAAATTATTTCCAAACCCTACCCAAATCCAAAAGAAGACAACAAAAGGTTCATCGTGGTTGATGTAAAATATAAAAAGTCATTAAAACGTCCTGTTACTCTGAAGGAAATAAAAAATCAGAAAAAATTCAAAGATTGGGCACTAGTTCGCATATCTAGATTATCTGTAATGCCTGTACCAAAAGATATTTGGGAAACCATTCTTAAAATTTCTCAAAATTAACCCCCCGTAATCGCTTTATTGATATAGTCCGATTTGTTTAATCTGAAACATGGCAACAGCTTATGTTTTAATAAACTGTGAACTAGGTTCTGAAGAGGCTATTATACAGCAATTAAAGAGCCTAGAAGGTGTAAAAGAAGTTCATGGAACTTTTGGTGCATATGATATTTTGGCCAAGATAGAATCTGATACCGTTGAAAAATTACGTGAAACAATAACTTGGAAAATCCGAAAAATTGAGAAGATTCGATCAACACTAACCCTTATGGGAATAGAAGGTCAGACATAACACACCCTTTTTTCTTACTATGATTTTGCATTTTATTTTTGTTGTAAAAGAAGAAGATCGTGAAAAACGTAAACCCGAATATAATTATGTAATACAAATGAGTCAATTTTTTAAAGTATGGATAAAGGAAAAATTTGGAATGGATTTTGAAATTCAATGTGATGAATTAATCACAAAACCTAGAAGTGTTCTACAAAAATTAGATACTCCTACATTACTCCGTGATCATCAACAACGAGGAAAAGAAATTTACCATTTCTATCTTTGTCACTTTAGACCAATTTGGACTGATTGTACATGTGAAGGATACCATTCTGAAAATTTTGGAATGATTTGGTGGCAATCCCCAAAAAATCCCAATGACAACTTGTTTATGGCAGAAAAAAATTGTACGACCGTATCTCATGAATTAGCTCATGAGCTATTAAGACAACTAAATCACAAAAAATTTGTTGATAATGTTCATGATATTTGGACAAGACATCTGTTCTCTGATTTGTACTTTGAACAATATGGAATGGATTTTAAAAAAACTGATGAAAAACCAATGTTTCTTACCCTCGACAGTTCAAATTTACCAATTTAGCTAATTTTAAATTAAATTCTAAGATGTTGGATCTTTTCAGTATTGAAGTCTCAAATTTTTTTCTAATACTTGGTTACAGAATAAATATTATTTTCAAAATTAGCAGTTTTAAAATTAAGTTTGGTTTCGGGATCATTTGGTCTTGATTTATTCAAATTTTCTAATTCAACTAAAGCATCTCCCTTAAAACCAACAGAAGAACCGTAAATTGCATCTGTTAGCAATGTTCCATGATCCCCTTTTTTAATATCGTCTACCATCTCATAAAATTCGGTAATTTCCTTTTTGTTTACTGGATTTCCTGTTGCTTTGTTGTAGGCTATCGCAATGTACATTCCATTATTTTTTACTGCAATTGGTATTTTATGATTTTTATCACTTCCTCCAGGAATTGTTTCATATACTATAATTTCACATTTATGATACATACTTGATACAAATGCAAAGAATCTATACTGAGCATATTTACCTGCACCATCTACTTGACAATCTACAAAAACTCTGTGTAATAACATTAATGCGTCATCATTCATACTTTGTAATCTATCATCAATTCTTCCTCTCTCAAGGAGATCAGATTTGCATTCCTTTGCTACTAACACTAAAATAAAATCCGGCAAATTATAATTTTTTAGAGTTGCTACAAAAGCTCCTGCTTGTGACATTCCAAATTTTGGAAAACCCTTATTGACCAACTAACCGCCCCATTCTAATTTCTATAACTCCCAATAATCATTCATAGACCTATTTTTGCTTATAATTGTTAAGAAAAGGCCATGCCTATTGATATTATTTTGTTGACTTTTAATTAATAATAAATTTGGGTAAATTTTATTATTTTTTATGGAAATAGACAGTACTACAGAATTAGTATCTAATGTTTATAGAAAATTACAGGAAAATATTAAAAAATATCAGAATGTAGTTGGAAGACCATTAACCCTCACCGAAAAAATACTTTCAGGTCACCTAGAAGAAATTTCAGGTAAAAATCTTGATGACGAAAAAAATTATGTTTTTCTTAAACCTGACAGAGTGGCACTACAAGATGTAACTGGTCAAATGGTTATGCTCCAATTCATGCAAGCAGGACTAAAACAAACGTCCTTACCAACTACAGTTCATTGTGATCATCTTATCAGAGCTCAAGTTGAAGGTGATACTGACATGAAAGTTTCTCTGGATGAAAACAGCGAAGTCTTCAAATTTTTACAATCAGCATCTGCTAAATATGGTTGTGGTTTTTGGAAACCTGGAGCAGGGATTATTCATCAAGTGGTTCTTGAAAACTATGCATTTCCTGGCGGATTGATGATTGGAACTGATTCTCATACCCCTAATGCAGGCGGTTTAGGAATGATTGCAATTGGTGTAGGTGGCTTGGATGCTGCAGAAACGATGGCTGGAATGCCGTGGGAGTTACTTTATCCAAAACGAATAGGTGTTAAACTTGTTGGAGAATTAAATGGATGGACTTCTCCAAAAGATATCATTCTAAAAGTAGCCCAAGAACTAACCGTATCTGGAGGGACAAATTCTATTATTGAATATTTTGGTCCTGGGACTAAATCCATAAGCTGCACAGGAAAAGCTACCATTACAAATATGGGAGCTGAAGTTGGGGCCACGTGTTCAGTATTTCCTTATGATGAGAGAATTGAAACTTATTTGAAATATACAAACCGTCAAAATATTGCAGAGCTTGCAAATAAAAATAAAGAATTACTGATTGCAGATCCAGAAATTGAAAAGAGTCCAGAAAAATACTTTGACAGAATTATTGAAATTAATCTTTCTACTTTAGAACCTCACATAGTTGGTCCACACACTCCGGATTTAGCAAGGAAAATTTCTGAATTAGCTGAGGATGTAACATCTAAAAATTACATTGATCCAATCTCTGTTGCTCTAATTGGGAGTTGTACAAATTCATCATACGAAGATATGTCAAGAGCCGCAAGTTTGGCAGAACAAGCAATATCAAAAGGCATCAAATCAAAGATTCCATTATTAGTCACCCCTGGATCTGAGCAAATTAGAGGGACCATAGAGAGGGATGGTCAAATGAATTCCTTAAAAGAAATTGGTGCAACTGTTTTAGCCAATGCATGTGGTCCATGCATCGGTCAGTGGTCTAGACCAGAATTAGATAATGATGATAAAAATACAATAGTCACTACCTTTAACAGGAATTTTCCTGGAAGAAATGACGGTCGTCGCAACACACTCAATTTTATAGGAAGTCCAGAGATGATTATTGCTCTTGCATTAGGTGGGAGATTATCTTTTAATCCCTTACAAGATGAACTAACTGCTGCAGATGGAACAAAATTCAAACTTGAGCCACCAAAACCTGCCCCAGAAGTTCCAAAGAATGGTTTTATGATACCTGAAGGGATTTTTGTAGCCCCTCCGAAAAATTCGGATGACATTGATGTAAATATTAATCCAAATAGCAAAAGACTACAACGTTTAGAGCCATTCTCCAAATGGAATGGAAATGACTTTGAAGAAATTCCAATTTTGGTTAAAGCCAAAGGAAAATGCACAACAGATCATATTTCTCCTGCAGGAGCATGGCTTTCACTACGAGGTCATTTAGATAATCTTAGCGACAACATGCTTTTGGGTGCTGTTAATGCTTTTAATGATGAGGTGGGAAAAGGAAAAAACGTTTTAAACAACCAAATTGAACTTTTCTCAAAAATTGCAAGACAGTACCAAGAAAAAGGAATGCGATGGGTAATTGTTGGTGACGCAAATTATGGAGAAGGAAGCAGTAGGGAACATGCAGCTATGTCTCCAAGATATCTTGGATGCGCAGCTGTAATTACCAAGAGTCTTGCTCGAATACATGAAACAAATCTGAAAAAGCAAGGAATTTTGGCACTTACTTTTGGTAATAGTGACGATTATGATAAAATACTTGAAGATGATAAAATTAGTCTCATTGGATTAAACAATCTAGAACCACAAAAACCTGTAACCTGTTTAATCAATCACAATGATGGTACAAAGGACGAAATTTTGCTTAATCATTCCTATAACAGATCACAAATTGAGTGGTTTCAGGAAGGCTCTGCTTTGAATGTTTTGAGAAATAAACAACGATAAAAATCCTAACCTGAAGCCTGCTGGAATTTGACTTTATGACTGGGAAATATTTTTTACGAGATACTCCTATTTCATTAAAACTATATCATTTTAGATGAAACATTTTTTCTAATTCTCATCCCTTTCAAAAAAATTTTTGAGATTTAGTTTATTCTAAACCCATTACTTTTTCTTTGCTTTAGTTTTTGTTGCTTTAGTTTTTGTTGCTTTTTTCTTAGCTGCCATGTTTTACCACAAATTTTCTATGATAAATCAAAGTAAAAATAACAAGTTTTTATAAAAAATACCAGTTTTTAATTATCATCTTCCCAAAAAATAATTAATCCAACTAATTTTAAGAAAATAAAAAGAAAAGAGGTTATGAAAGTTCTATGAAACTAGGCAATCTCCTATGAAAAATAATACGGAAAATCAACAAATGGTTGAAAAACGATTGCTTGGTTTATCTAATGGAAAATAAACTATTTATCGAGTATGTCCTTTGAAGCAATTCTATTCATAGCAGTATTAGTAATTGCAGCAAAACTAGGTGGGGAATTACTTCATAGAATTGGTCAGCCAACAATACTTGGAAATGTACTTGCAGGAATCATAGTGGGTCCAGCATTTTTGGCAATAGTGCATCCAATTGAAGCAATAGAACTTTTTGTCTCTATTGGTGTGTTTTTCTTGTTTTTTCTAATTGGTCTTGAAGAAATTGATATTGCTGGATTGTTCAAAGTCATGAGAGGAAAAATTTTTGCAGGATCTACAGTTGCATTTTTGATACCATTTTTGGTTGCAGGAATTTTTGGATTAGTCATAGACATGGATTTTGTTCAATCATTTGCGATTGCAAGTGTTATTGCAGCTTCAAGTTTAGGAGTCACAGCTAAGATACTAAGTGATCTTGGAAAACTAAAATCCACAATAGGTCTTGAAATTTTTACTGTTACTGCAATTGTTGAATTTATTGCAATAATTTTTGTGAGTGTATTCATTCAGATCGACACAAGTTCTGAATTCCCAGACATAACCGAAATGGTTTGGCTTTTTGCCAAAATGATAATCTTTTTTGCAATAGCAGGACTCATCTCAGTGTTTGGCTTGCCACAATTCTTCAGACTAGTCAAAAATCATCTTCGTCATCAGCAAGCATATTTTGGAATTGTCATTGGAGTGATTCTACTTGTAGCGTATTTTGCTGAAATCAGTGGTGTTCATGGAGCTATAGGTGCACTTCTTTTAGGAATTGCAGTATCACGAATGAGTAAAGATGAATATCATGAAATTTCAAAAAATATCGGTGCAATAGGATACGGAATATTCATTCCAATATTTTTTGCAGGAATTGGACTTCATTTCAGCCTAGCATTTTTAGAATTAGAATGGTGGATAATCATAATTTTCATAGCAATTATGACTGGGGTAAAGTTTCTGAGCTCTTACATTGCAGTACGTATAGCCAATATGCAACCTGCGACAACTGTAGCATATGGAGTAATGTCAAAGGGGGCAGTAGATTTGGCATTGATGTTATCTTTACTTCAGGCAAAAATAATGGATGATAAATTATTCTCACTTTTAGTTCTTGGAACACTCATGACCATGATAATATCAAGCGTAGAGCTTCAACGTAAATTAAAGAAAATAACACATATCAAGATAGGAACACTAGAACTGGGCCTCATTCCAATCTATTTCAGACGAGTTGTATCAGATACTCCAGCCATAGCAGTTATCAACATAGCATTTTCCAAAACAACAACAGATGTTACAATCAAAGAATTTACTGAAAATAACAAGATTACCGACCCGTTTCTTGTATTTGATGACCAAGATAATCTTGTAGGACTACTCTCAAAGCATGAAATAGACAAATCTAATAAAAAAACACGAGACAGCACAATTATTGGAGATGTAATGTCTAAAAAATTCCAGACCGCATTGCCTGAAGAATATCTTTTTTCAGTAATTCAAAAGATGAATACTAATCCATTTGACATAATTCCAATTATAGATCCTAAGAAGAATGGAAAAGTAATTGGGATCGTAACTAACAAGGGAATCATGGAATTATTAACAGATAACAAGAATCCTAATTCCGTACCAGAGTAATTTCATTAATTGTAATTTTCAAAAATCTAGGTTTCATTTAATCTAGAATTTGAGAAAATCATCCATTATCTGATTTTCTCATAGGGCTTGTGGAACAGCTTGAAAAGATGGTTTGGTTGTCACGCTCATAATTAGGCAAATCAAGTATATGAACCAGATAGGAACGTGGGGCCGCCCGGAGTTGAACTTTATGACTAATCGGGTTCATATGCTGATTAGGTCGATCTAAATTTCAAATTCACGACTAGCTTGAAATTTTTATTTTCTCAATTCATCCTTCCCAAAAAATAATTTCAAAATAACATTTTATAATAAAAATTAGGGATGAAAAACCATCAAAAGGATTGATCGATAAAAATGAAAATTAGAGAAAGTGGAATGCCTGAGGAAAAAATCTGGGAAGGCTTTTTCAATCCTGTTAAAATCCTCGAAACCCTAGGTATGAGTAAGAATATTTGTGATGTGGCAGAATTTGGCTGTGGTTTTGGTACATTTACAATTCCTGCTGCAAAAATGATAAGTGGAAAAATATATGCTATCGATCTTGAACCAAAAATGTTAGAGAAGACAAAGAAAAAAGCCATAGAAAAAAAATTGGAAAACGTTGTAAAAGTACAACGGGATTTCATTACAAAAGGGTCTAGCCTAAATTCAGAAAGTGTTGATTATGTTATGCTTTTCAATATACTTCACGGAGAAGAACCAGAAAAACTTTTGGAGGAATCTTGGAGAATTTTAAAACCCAATGGCATACTAGGAATTATCCATTGGAATTATGACCCCAAAACTGCAAGAGGTCCTCCTATGGAAATAAGAATAAAACCTGAGCAATGCATCAAGCTTGCAAAATTAACAGGATTTGTTAATCCGAGCACATATGATCTTAAACCACATCATTTTGGAATAACATTAAAAAAATAATTTTAGTTCAAATCCTATAAAATTCGATACGTTTTATCTCCAATTTTATTTCCAAAAATAATTTCAAAATCCCTTAAGTGGCATTTCCCAATTAGGGAGATACCCTCACAATTTTGTTCCTGAAAAGGTGTTAACGAGTTTATCGACAAAGTAAAAAGGAGCTATATCTTACTCAATACACATGAGATTCCTGGTTCGTATTCAACCTACAGTTGAAGGTGGCAACAAGATGATGAAAGACCCTAAAGGTATTCAAAAATTAGAGGCGTATTACAAAAAAATCAAAGGAGAGGCAGCATATTTTTATGAACAAAACGGCCTTAGAACATTCGAGTTCATAATAGATTTACCGAGTGTTGACAAGATACCTATGATTGCAGAACCTATGTTTCAAGAATATGATGCCAAGATAGAATTTCACCCTGTTATGGTTTTCAACGATCTTAAAAAGGCAATTTCAAAGAAAAACTAATTCGTAATCTTACTATGGATTATGAAAAATAGGACTTTTTATGAAGAACTAATGGATTTATTAGAATATTGAAATTAATTCTAATCTTTGGCATGGTTTGTGTTTTAATTGCCAGTGGGATTTCTTTTAGCGCATATGCTGCTCAAGTAGAAACCATTGACTTGTTTGAATTGGATTCTGATGTTGATAATTTATCCAATGATGAAGAGGAAAATATTGGAACCGATCCACGTAACGGGGATACGGATAATGATGATTTATCGGATTATCAAGAGGTGAATATTTCACATACAGATCCTCTTAATTCTGATTCTGATGGTGATGGCATGTCAGATGGTAATGAACAGGCCTTAGGATTCAATCCCTTGGACTCAACCTCACCTTTCAAAAAGATAGATTATGATACCGCATTTGATTGGTCAATGCCAGACCGTTTTGGGTTAGACTCTAGTGGGGATGGACTAATCGATTATTATTCAGGAGATGCTGAAGGATTTGATCTTAATGACAGCAAGGTCTTTGTCAATCCAGATTCTTGGCATGTAGATTTTGATGCTTGTTCTTTGTTAGATGATGATCCAACAATAATTAAATTTGAATGGTTAGTTGAGGGGCAAAGTTTTGAAAAAATAAAGTGTGATGAATTTTCGTATGATTTTCCTTATGAGGGGATTTTCGAAGTAACTCTAACTGCAACAAATTCTAGTTCAAGTGAAATTTATACTGAAAATGTAATTGTTCAAGATTTCCTGATTTTTTCTTTTGGTGACTCTTATGGTTCTGGTGAAGGTGTTCCAGATATTTCAAGCAATGGAGTTTTTGTTGCAAGCAAGATTAACCAAATAAAGTTGAGGGGCGAGGAGAGGGCAAAAGAATTACAGCGAATAGAAATAGCCCGAGGGGGATTGGCAGAACAACTAGTAAACCTTGAAGGAGAACTCTCAGTTTTTCTTGATCAACTAGGAGAGACGGAGAAAAATGGCATTCTTCGCTGCCTTGCAGACAAAGTAATAATTGAAAACACACCTAGGCAAATCAATAATTTAACAAAATGGATTAACGCAGAAGAAGATAAAAGATGGTACGCAGGAAAACTTGTAAAAATCAATGCTTGGAAAGTAGAAAGAACTGCTCTTCAAGAAACTCTTAAAGTAGCCCAGAACTCGTTTGCTAATTTGGATTGTACAAGTAAATTTGAACAATTTGATGAATTAGGTTCTAAAGTTAATGACATTAGAACAGAAATTGCAAACGTTAAGGGATCTATTCAAGATTTAATTGTTTTAAGAGGGAATATTATAGAAGATAGAATTCAAACAATTCAAAACCTAAAAAACTTGGTCTCTATGTATAAACAAAACACGCCCGAGTGGCAAGTGGACCAATTGGGAGACGATATAGTTCACAGATCTGCAAATTCAGGCCATGCGAAAGCAGCATTGTGGCTTGAAAAAATTGATCCCAGAACCTCTGTGACATTTATTCACCTGGCAAATTCAGGCGCCATAACTCCAGATATCGCAGCCCAAATAGAAAAGGCAAATGAGCTAAATAACCAAAGGGAAATCGATGCGGTGATTTTGTCCATTGGTGGAAATGACGCTCTATTTTCTAGCATTATAATCAATTGTATACTCTACGAACCTTGTTACGAGGATAATGGGATCACAAAGGATGAGAGACGTATTTGTGACCTTGGAATTATAGATGAAGATGTAGAAGGCTTAGTCGAGGAAATATCCGCCTTGATAGAACCATTCAAGGAGGATTGTTTGGTGTTTTTCCAGAGAGACCATTTACAGGGAGAAAAATTGGCCGGAAATGTTTTTCATAATTCAAATGATTTATTCCATATTGCTATCTATGGCTACGAAGATGATTTTGAAACCGTAAAATGCGAATCGTATAGTCAAAATTGTAATGCATTGCTATCTCTGTATACTGATAACGTGCAAGGCAATTTAACAAATTTTTTTAATCCAAATGGAAGAGAAAACAATAGTCTTGAACGGGTATATCATGTGGAATATGGAGATGCAACAAAAGATGAAAATGGTCAATACTGTGATCCAGAAACCAACCCGTTAGGTCCTCCTCATTTAATTTCTAGAGATGAGTACGAATGGATTCATGATACAATGATGACAGAATTGAATAAAGAAGTCCAGAGAGCATCAGAGGAATTAGGGTGGAATTATGTTACTGGTATTTTTGATGAATCTCGAAACCATGGTATTTGCTCAAAGGAGCCTTGGGTTGTGGGCATGGAAGAAACATGGTTCGTTCAAGGTGATTACTATGGTATGTTACATCCAAATTCTCTAGGATATGCAAATTATGGATACGCAATTTGGAATGCACTCCTTACCGATTTGTATAGTGATGGAGTGCCAAGATTACCTGATCATTACGATGAACCACCTGTAATGTTATCAGACGAAAACTCAGCAGGTGAAACAAAAATTGGAGAACATGTGGTGCAACCACCTGTGAGTCCTAATCCTAAAGTTCCTAAATGGGTACAAACATCTGCCAAATTTTGGGTTGATAGGAATGTATCTGATAGAGAGTTTACAGAGGCATTAGGATTCTTGGTTAAAAATGGGATTATTGATGTTGAAATAGAATCCCCATTGACTACCAAAGAACAAGTAGATGCGGAACCTCAAGTGCCTGCATGGATTGGACAAACAATAGAATGGTGGCTCGATGGAGAAGTTTCTGAGGATCAATTCCTTGAGGGAATAAAGTGGATGATTAAAAACCAAATTATTAAAGGAGTATAAAGAAACTAGCAAATTTTTTCCACCTTTTGAAAATTCGTTAACACCTCAATTAAGCGGAGATTTGAACTAGATCGATGAATCTCCCTCCCTGCATTAAAGTCCAAACAAAAAATAATTCTTACACACTTTCCTGTTTTGATTCACTTATTCATAACAAATTGAACTTTAGGACTAATCGGGTTTGTATACTTCGTTGGTTGATCATGGGCCCACGGGGGGATTCACCAACCCATTTTGGGGAGAAAAATGGACGCAGATGGGTGTGAAAATTTATTTGAATATTATTCATTTAATGTAAGTTATACAAATATAGAGTTTTAAAAAAAAGAAAAAAAATTGTTGTTTATAGACTTGGGTCAGGATCAGCAGCTACGAGTGCATCACAGGTAGCTTGAGTGGCTCCATCTACTACTTCAAAGTCAAACACATTGTTCTCATCAAAATGATTGGCGATGTGTTTATCTAGTGAATTTCCGTTAACAGATTTTTGCTCCCAGAAATCATCAACATTTCCCCTAATGCCGTCCTCACCATCATCGTTGTGGCAAAGATCTACCTTTGGCATTTTTTCTGCCAAAACAGCTGGAGCAAATGCACCTAGTCCCATTATTACTGCAAACATTGCGATTGCAGCTAATGAAATTGTTTTGTTCATGAGATAGCTTCAAAATATTTTATAGTTAAAGTCGTGTGTGTAACTACTGTTTCTAACAGTTACGACAAATATTGTAGTGGTACGAAAAATTTGAAATTATTTTTTAGAAAGGATGAAAATAAAATTAGTATGAAATAACTCTAACAAACATGAAACTAAATAATCTAAATTTATTGTAAATTTATGCCAATGTTTTTTACGTGTCCAAACTGCATGAAAAATAAAAAACATGTTCCATTAGTTACCTATGGGGATTTTAGAATTTGTTCGGTTTGTGGAACAAATTTTCGGATCAAAAGTCAGGTTTCCACTTTTTGAAAAATGTCATTTTTCATTTAATTTATCAATTGTTTTTAATTCTCCCACTTCCCAAAAAATAAATTCAAATTCCTAAACGAATTTAAGTAATAACACGATAAATAATCAATGACTTATACATACAAACAAGACTTTATTCCTAAAAACAAAATTGAGATAAATCTTCCAAGTACAGCTGTGTTTATCACCGACCCTCAAAATGATTTCCTATCTGAAGGTGGGGCTGCATGGGCACTAGTTGGAGAAAACGTTGTAAATGACAAGGTGGTTGAACACCAAGTTTCTATAAAAGAGACTGCAAAAGAGGTTGGAATTCCAGTGTTTTATTCTCCACACACCTACACAGACTCAGAATATGCAAACTGGAAAGTTCTTAGCCCAATTGACAAGATAATGTTCTCAATTGACATGTTCCATGAAGGAAAATGGGGTCATGAATTTCATCCAAAAATGATTCCTGACGAGAACACACATGTGTTGAATCCTCATAAAGGCCTGAGTAATTTTCAATCAGGTGATGCAGTGTTGCAGTTGCGACAACGCGACATTAAGACACTAATCTTAGCTGGAATGTCTGCAAATTTGTGTTTGGAGTCACATCTTAGAGATGCAGTTGAAAATGGATTTGAGGTTATTGTAATCTCTGATGCAACAGCAGGTGGTGGTCCATTCTCAAAAGATGCAGCATTGACAAACTTTGAGTTTATTGCAAGCGAGGTTACAACTACTGATGACATTGTAAATCGGCTTAAACAAGCTGCACAAAACTAACTCTCCTTTTTTATTTTTTGTCCTTCCCAAAAAATAATTTCAAGTAATTTAGTATTTCGATAACTTTGATTTTTATGAAAATTAAATAACCTCAGAATAATTATACATGGAAGGATCCAAATGGATGATGAAGCAATAAATAGATATTATGGAATTAGTGGAATTTTTGATTCTATTTTAGATGCCTTAGAGTCTTCTGGCAAGGATATTCATGCATTAAAGCCAGAAGATCTTGCCCCAGTTGACGAATTTCACACACGAGGAAAAGAATCCACAATTGAAATTGCAAATCTTGTCCAGCTTCAACCACATCATAGTGTACTTGATGTTGGTTGTGGACTTGGTGGCTCTGCAAGGTACATTGCTAATGAATATGGCTGTTCTGTGGTAGGAATTGATCTAACTGATAAGTATATTGATGTTGCAAACAAACTGACAGAATTTGTTAATCTGACAGATAAAGTGTCATTCAAACAGGGAAGTGCAGTTGAACTTCCATTTCCTTCTGAAAATTTTGATATTGTGTGGACAGAGCATACACAGATGAACATTGTAGATAAGGAAAAATTTTATGGTGAAATGAGTAGAGTTCTCAAGCCCAAAGGTCGATTGGTTTTCCATGACGTATTTTTTGGAACTACTAGTTCTCCTTACTATCCAACACCCTGGGCTGAATATGCTTCGCTGAGTTCTCTTTGCACGCAAGAGGAAGCAAAGACTGCCATTCAAAAATCAAATCTTGTAATAGATGAGTGGAACGATAAAAGCAAACTATCATTAGAATTTTTCAAAGAGATGATAAAGAAAACAGAGAAATCAGGACCACCTCCTCTAGGTTTTCATTTGCTTATGGGGAAAACTGCTAAAACTAAATTGTTTAACATAGCTAAAAATCTTGAAGAAAACAGAACATCTGTTGTTCTAGGAACAGCATTAAAGGTTTAAACTTAGAGATTCAATTTATTCTTCCTAAAAAATAATTTCAATACCCTAAGATAATTTGAAGCATTTGACAACATGCTGTCCTCATCATCAACCAACCAATCTTTGAATTGTAATAACGGTTTATTGTGAATTTTTGGCAGTTCTCCTATTTGTCTAATTATAGTCTCAGGTTTGGTCGTCAAGTGAACAAAACTACGTGAATCAGCTATATGAACACGATAGGAACGTGGGGCCGACCGGAATTGAACCGGCGACCTACGGGTCACTACAGCTCCAAACTTACATCATCCGTGAGTCAGTTTAGCTTAGTTTACCTTTGGAGCCCTTAGCGGTGATCTTTGTAGACACTGTCGCCCTACCAGGCTAGGCTACGACCCCACAAAAAAGATTGGAATGGACTTGAATTTTAAGTTACTTTCATTAAGATTTATTTGCAATAAACCTGAAATTCTAATTGTAAAAAAATTATGGTTAAACTAATTATGCTTGCCCTAGGAGCTATTCCTGTTATTGTTGCTCTCATGATTGCAATTCCTTTAATTACAAAACCAGATATTCCATTTTCTGCTGCAAATCCTAATGATATAATTCGAATCGAATACACAAAACATCAATTAAAAAAAATATCTTTTGGTGTCACTGACAAAGTAACGGCTCAAAAAACTGAAATTCTTTTAATCAAAAGTAACGGGGAGTTAGAATACAGTGTTACAAAGGAGGGCTATCCACAACCTGAAATTAAATCTGAAATAAGTGCAGAAAAATTACTACAATTAACTGCCCTGATTAAAGAAACTGGCTTCATTGCGATTCCTTCTGAATCTTTTCCCGTAAAGGAGGATGTAATTGATTATCAAAAATCGAACGTAAAAATTACGTTGAATGGACAAACCAAACAGATTCACTGGCCAGAAAAAAATGCTACGGAAAAATTCATTCCACCAATAATTTCTATGGTGGAATCTCAGTTAGACCAAATAATTAAACAGATTCGTGAATAGATACAAATAGCCTGAGTTGAAACTTAGAACATGATTCCACTTGCTGGCGAAAGGAAGAATGCAAAAGGAATAATTTTTGAGACATCTGATTCTGGCGATGTTTTTCGCGGGACATCTACTTTGAAACGTGGATTTGCTCACATGCTAAAAAATGGTGTAGTAATGGACGTTACAAATGTTGAACAGGCTCAAATTGCAGAAGAGGCCGGGGCTGTCTCAGTTATGGTTTTAGATAAACTTCCATCTGACGTTCGAAAAGCAGGAGGAGTTGCAAGAACTGCAAGTATTAGAATTATTCAAGATATTATGGATTCAGTTACCATTCCAGTTATGGCAAAGTGTAGAATTGGTCACGTGTATGAAGCTAGAGTCTTGGAAGAAACGGATGTCGATATGATTGATGAATCCGAGGTTTTAACTCCAGCAGATGAACATCATCATATTTGGAAGTGGGATTTCACAACTCCTGTTGTAAATGGTGCAAGGTCTTTGGCTGAAGCATTACGAAGAATTGAAGAAGGAGCTGCAATGATTAGAACTAAAGGAGAACCAGGTACTGGAAATGTTGCAGAAGCCGTTACTCATATCAAAAAAGTTAATGATGAATTACGATCAATAAAAGCCATTTATGATTCAGGTGATAATCAGGATCTAGTAAGAATGGCAAGAGAATTCAAAGTATCATATGATATAGTTGAGGAGACTGCAAAACTTGGTCGCTTACCTGTAGTTAACTTTGCAGCAGGAGGAATTGCCACACCAGCTGATGCGGCATATTTGATGTCACTTGGATGTGATGGGATTTTTGTTGGTTCTGGAATTTTTAACGCAGATGATGCAAAAGAAAGAGCAAGAGCAATTGTCTTAGCAACAACTTTCTGGAACGAACCAGAAAAAGTAAAGGAAGCTCAAAAAATGATCGATGAACGACAATCAATGTTAGGATTAGATGTCAACACTTTAGAATTGAGAATGCAAGATCGTGGGGATTCGGCTTGAGTTTAACTGTTGGAGTATTGGCAATTCAAGGAGATGTCCAAGAAAATCTTATTTCTACTGAAAAAGCACTTGAAAAATTAGGAATTGAAGGAAAAGCAGTGGATGTAAAGACTGCAGATGATGTAAGTAAACTAGATGGATTGATAATCCCTGGTGGTGAAAGCACTACAATTGGACAGCTATCCCTTGTAAATAGTTCACTTAGAATAATCAAGGAAAGAATTGAAGGTGGAATGCCTGTTCTAGGGATTTGTGCTGGCATGATCTTACTTGCAAAAACTGCAGATGATCGTGTGGTGGGAAAAACAGGTCAGCCACTTTTAGATTTATTGGAAATAAAGCTGGAGCGGAACTCTTTCGGACGGCAAAAAGCATCCTTTGAGGCTGAAATTTCAATGGATTCAATAAATATTCCGAAATTTCACGGTGTATTCATTCGAGCTCCATCAGTTTCTGAGGTAAGCTCAGATGTAGAAATTTTATCAAAATTCAATGAAAAAATTGTAGCCATAAAAAAAGGAAATATTATTGGAACTGCATTTCATCCAGAATTAACTACGGATATTTCTTTACACAAATATTTTGTAAACCTAGTAAAAGAATCTAAAAATTAATTTTTCTATTCTAAATTATGCATTGACTTTAAATCTTTTTTGAATGGCTCTAAATTTTCAGGAATTAAAAATGAAAATGAATCTTTTAGCGATAGTCCTTTAGCTTTTTTCTCATTCCATACTTTGGAATTAAATTCTGTTATTTCATTTGTTAATTTATTTTCTGGATATTCATCTTCTACTTTTACTTGACGTTCTTTATGGATACTCTCAGTTGAGTAAAGAGTTTTCCAAAGATGATCAGTAATAAATGGAGTGATTGGTGCTAATAATTTTAATATTGTTGATAATGTTTTGTGTAGAGTAAAAATTGCACCATCTCTTTCTTCATCTGAAAATCCGATTCCATAAGCTCTTGCTTTTACCATTTCGATATAGTGTGCTGCAAAAACATTCCATGTAAACTCTCTAATTGCAATAGCTGGAACAAAGAAATTGTATTCATCATATCCTTTCTTACATTCTTTTATGAGATGATTTAATTCTGATAATATCCATTGGTCAGTTTGATTTGGCGTTCCTGATTTTATTACGGGAAAACTCGATAAAAATCTAGAAACATTCCATAACTTACTTAGGAATTTTTTTGTAGATTCTATTTTTTGCTCGTTGCATCTAAAATCATAGCCATGATTAATTTCACTGGCACTCCAAAATCTAAAAGTGTCAGCTCCTAATTTTTCAATTACCGGTAAAGGGTCAATGGCATTTCCTTTACTTTTGCTCATTTTCATTCCCTTCTCATCAAGCCCATACCCCATTATCCAGGCCTCAGACCATGGTTTCTCTCCTGTAAGCTGGTCACAGCGTAAAAGTGTATAATATAGCCACGTTCTCACAATATCCTTTGCCTGGGGACGAATTGAGGCAGGATATACTTTGTTGAAAAATTCTTGATCTTTGTTAAATTTAGAGATAAAAAGTGGTGAGACACTAGAGTCCATCCAAGTATCAAAAGTTCTTTCTTCTCCAACAAATTCTGTTGATTCACATTTGGTACATTTACTTAAAGGGCATTTATCCAACCATGGTTTGTAATATTTTCCAGGCTCTGGAATATGTGGCTCAGAACAACTTTTACAATACCAAATTGGAATTTCAGTACCATAATACCTTCTTCTTGATATGGGCCAATCAATATTGATTGACTCTAACCAATTCATAAGAATTTGTTTATGCATTGATGGATAGAATGTAATCTCTTGTCCTAATTTTTTTATTTTTTCTACTGCATCTTTTTGTTTTAGGTAATATTCCTCCATGGGAATAATTTCAATTGGAATCTTACTTCTCTCAGAAACAGGAGTTCGATGACTAATATCTTCTGTTTTCTCAAGGAAACCTTTGGTTTCTAAATCCTCAATAATTTTGGTTCTTGCTTGTTTTGGTTTCAATCCTACATATTCTCCAGCAGCCTCGGTCATTTTACCATCTAATCCTATGGCGACTATTTCTTCTAATTCTAATTCTCTAAACAATGCAACGTCGTTTTGATCACCATAACTACAAACCATCACAGCTCCTGAGCCAAATTCCTGCTGAGCTGAGTGATGAGTTCTAAGTTCCACTTCTGCATTTGTAATTGGTACCACTATTTTCTTACCAATGTATTCAGTATATCTTTTATCTTCTGGATTTACAATAATTGTTTTACAAGCACACAAAAGTTCTGGTCTTGTACTTGCAATAATTATTTCCTTGTCTGTATCTTTTATCTTAAATTTCATGTAAACTAGTTTAGTTTGTAAATCCTCATAGATTATTTCAGCATCTGCAATTGTAGTTCCAGACACCCAATCGTAATTGTTTGGCCTATTGGCAAGATAGATTTGCCCTTTCTTCCATAGATCGATAAAAGTAGATTGTGTAAGGGTTCTGTATTCCTCAGAGTCTGTTCTGTAATAGTTTTCAAAATCTCCACTCAGACCCAAATTTTTCATAATCAAGAGCATTTCAGCCTCCAAATCATCGAGGGCTACCCTACATAATTTCAGAAATTCCCCACGTTCTGTCTCTCGCATTCGAATGTTGTGTTTTTTCTCTGTGTAGAGTTCGACTGGAAGTCCATTTCTATCAATTCCAATTGGAAAATAGACATTTTTTCCTGCCATCCTTGCAGTTCTTGCAATCATGTCAATTTGTGAGTAGTGAGCTGCTGCTCCAATATGCCAAGGTCTTCCAGATGGATATGGAGGAGGAGTATCTATGGTAAAGTTATCATCTGTAGGGGTAAATGCATAAATTTTTTCTTCATCCCATGCTTTGAGAATTTCTTTCTCTAACTGTGGATCCCATGCTTTTTCATTAATTTTGGGTTCCATTTTTTAACTATCTTGTAATGTTAGAAATAATGTGAGAGCCTTTGTTGTAGCCCTCGTAAATGTAAACACCTACGGCTTCTACGTTTGATGGCATTTTTGGAGCTAAAAGTTTGATTATTTCTGATGATAAATTTTCAACTGTAGCTTCTCCTTTCAAGAGATATGTAGTATTTTTTGGTACTTGAAGATCAAACATTCCTTTGGGACCATCAAACTGAATTTGATAGTGAGAATCATCTTCTTTTTTTAGATATTTCTCATTTATGAAAAACTTGTGATCAAAAACGTTTACAACTTCTTTAATTATTTTTTTTGCAACTCCAAAATCTACTAGGAGATTATCTTTCATCTGTCCAACCAGTTCCACCATTACTGATGATGTATGCCCATGAAGGATAGAGCATTTCTCCACAAGTGGCAAGATATGTGCATAATCAAATGTAAAGGATTCATCCTCTAAAAAGATTGAACCGGTTTGAGGTGTTTTATCATAAAATACGATATCTTCTAGCTCTTTGATTTGTGCAGAATATTTTGGGTGGCCTACTGCCATAACTTTATCCTCAGAATTGTCTTTGATCTCTATGTATTTTTTTATGTCCTCTTCATTATCTATTACCTCGATGAGGCCTTTCTTTGTTTTAAAATCAATTTTTACTGTTTTACCATTTTTCAGTTCTATTTGGCAATCATACTCGTACTCTTCTTCCAAAAATGTAAGCATTTGTGCTATGGTAAGCTCTGTTCTTGTTCTCAAAAGGTTCCCTTTTTTGTCGATATATTTGAAATCAGAGTCAAGAATAGTAGGACTTGTAGCCATGTGAAGTTATTTGATTTTGGCTCTATAAATGCTATAATGAAAATCCTAAAAATCCTCTAGATTCATTACTTTATTTTGCAATTATTTTTTTGGGAGAATGAGAATAAAGAAGAGCAAAATTCTAGAAAACCCCTATGAAGAACCATTCGCTATGGATTCTACATTTACCACAGCCTTTAAAACTCCAATAAAATTCCCATCATTATCTAAAATTCTAATGGCAATATCACTTGCATAAACGCCAGCACTCTCATCAAACCCGCCTTCAGATAAAAATATACCATTTTGTTTTGCCTTTTGCCACCACATCTCATCGTCTTGCCTGTAATCTGATGTTTTATGTGATTGTGCAATGTTTGCACCATATTGATTGGTTACAAAAAGTTCCGCATATTTGAATTGGGTTTCTGATTTTTCATCAATATCCATGATTGAACGAAGTACATCTGATGCAGAATTATGAATCAAGTTGAAAGAGACCGAGTTTGGTACCTTAGGATCACTTGATTGCCATTGTTCGTCAACTTGTTTGATTATCTCTTCAGGATAGTCAGTTGCAGCAAATGCGGCGTTTGATTCTGCAAGGGATTGTTGAATTTGAGGAAGGTCTACTAGCTCACGGGATTGTTCTATTTTCATGTTAATCTCTGCTTGCAGTATTTGTAGATTATTAATCAAGACTTTATCATCAGCTGTTTGGGCGGGAACTTTAATCATTTCCTTTTCAACAAAATATTCAATTGCATGGAGAAATTCTTCATCTGTAATTTGATCATTTACCCAAAATCCCACTGCAGTTTTTATCCATGAGGGAATTTGAGATTCTTCTTGAGCAGAAACAAAGGTTACCAAAGCTACGCTTGAAATTACAGTTAAAAAAAAGACAAAAAATATTGTTTGTTTCAACCTGGTCAATTTTCTTTAAACAATCTTCCTAGTAATTAAATTATTTTTTGGGAAGGATGAGGATTTATCACAAAAATTTCAAGATAATGAATTTAGAATTTTGGCCAACTCTATATCATTTTGAGTAATTCCACCCGCATCATGAGTTGTCAGGTCTACTGTAATCTTGTTGTAGACGTTAAACCACTCTGGATGATGGTTCATTTTTTCAATATGCATAGCAGCTCTAGTCATGAATTCAAATGCTTGATTGAAATCCTCAAACTCAAAATCCTTGTGTATCTTTTCGTCTTTGATTATCCATCCAGGTAGGTTTTTCAACTCTTCAGAAATTTTCTCAGATGATAATCTCATCATAATTTTCCTAGCGTACTACTACATTAAAAGTTAAAGAATAATATCTAATAGTTTTCTATTCTATCTAGTCTAAGATTTTGTGAAAAAAATGAATACTGAACTTTTAAAAAATATTAAAGATGCAATAAAAAAAACCGTACCCAAAAAAAGAATTGCCATAGCGTTTTCAGGTGGGGTGGATAGTACTTTAATTTCAAAAATCCTCAGTGACTTAGAATATGATGTAACTCTACTTACCATTGGATTTTCTGAATCTCATGATATACTGTTTGCAAAAAAGGTTAATGAGCAATTACAACTCTCTCATCATGTATTAGAAATTAATGCTGATAAATTTAAGAAAATATCCTCAGATATTAACAAAAAAATAAAAACTGACAATCTTTCTTGGAATGAAAACTGTATTGCGTTTTACTATGTTTCAAAACTGGCAAAAAGCCTGAATCTTGATACTGTAGTTACTGCTAATGGAATTGATGAGTTATTTTGTGGCTATAATGCATATCGAGAAGTAATTTCTCAAGGTGAATCCCAAGTAAACGAGATGATGGATGCAAAATTAGAAAACGAAATTAAAATGATGGAGGCAGTTAATCTCATTTCCTCTGAATTTGGAGTAAAAATCCTACAGCCCCTACTCTCTACTGAATTTGTAGCATTTGCAAAATCTGTTCCCATAAATGATAAAATACTTGATTCAGAAGACTTGATGAGAAAACATGCTATTAGAAAACTTGCAGCAGATGTAGGAGTGCCAGAAATTTCATACACAAAAAGAAAAAAAGCTTTACAGTATGGAACCCAAATTCACAAAAAATTATTAAAAACTAGATAATTTTTTTACAGTTTTGTTCGACTGATCTGTTCACGTTATTGATAATAATACTTGATGCTCCAAGATGTTTTTCAGGAGAAAATATCAGGTCAATTTCCTTCTCTGTAAGTTTGGATGAAAAAGCCTTGTCTGCATTTATTGCATCTTTATACTGTAATCCCTTGTCATTTGCCTCAAATGCAACTCGTTGTACATCTCGGTAGGCAACAAATCTAGGAACTCCTTTTTTAATTAATGCCTCTAGTACAAATTCTGCAAAAATTTGCCCCTTTGTAATGTATAGATTTTCAACTATTTTTTTCTCATTTACTAATAAATTTGAAATAATCCTAGTCATGGTTTCAAGCATTTCATCTAGTAAAATAGCTGAAGTTGGAAGAATAAATCTCTCATTTGCAGAGTTTGATAAATCTCGCTCATGCCACAATGGTATATTTTCAAATGAAACTCCTACCTGACTGCGTAATAATTTTGATAATGATGAGACTCGTTCACTTTTGATAGGATTGCGCTTTACTGGTACTGCACTGCTTCCCATTTGACCTTTTTTGAACTGCTCTGCAACCTCCCCAATTTCAGTTCTCTGCAAATTTCTAATCTCTATCGCAATTTTCTCTAATGTAGTTCCAATTAATGCCAATTCAAATACATATTCTGCATATCTTTCCCTTGGGATTATCTGTGTGGTGACTTCAGCTGGAAATAGATTTAATCGTTTTGCAACTCGTCTTTGTACCTCTACTGATTTTGCACCCATTAGTGATCCAGTACCAACTACTCCCATAGTTTTACAAATCAAAATTCGTTTCTTTAACTCTTCAATTCTTTCAATGTGCTTTGACATTTCAGCTGCCCAATTTGCAAACTTTAATCCAAATGATATGATACTTGCATGTTGACCATGTGTTCTGCCAACTGCTGGAATTTTTCCATGCTTTACTGCTTTTTTTGCTAAAATCAATGCTAGTTTTGCAACTTTGGGTTCAATGATTTTTAGTGCATCTCTCATCTGCATAGAATTGCTGGTATCAACTAGGTCATTACTTGTTAATCCATAATGAATCCAAGGTCTTACTTCTTTTGAGCACTTTTCACTTAATGATTCAACTAGAGCTGCAGTATCGTGGTCACTTTTAGCTTCTAGTTGTTTGATTCTTTTTGCAGTTATCTTTCCAGAGTTTGCAGCTGCGAATACTTTTTTTCCAACTGCTTTTGGTATTAGGCCAATTTCACTTTGTGAAATAGCTGCTGCTCCTTCAATTTGCAATTGATAATCTACTTTTTTTTGTTCACTGAAAATCTCCATCATTTCTGGAGTGCCATAACGACCAGAATCTATTGGTAAAATTGCCACTATACTTCTTTTTTTGTACCGAAAATAAATCTACTTGTATTGGGTGGAAGGATTTCAATTTTGTTTGACAAGGAGTAAAAAAGAACTTACCTTTTAGATACTGTGAGGTATATTAGTTGAAAATGTCCAATATTTCATTGAAGAAAATGACCCGTGTGCTCAGGATATTGTGATAGGCTCAAAAAAGAATCAAAAACTGAAAAATTAAAAAAATTTGCTAAATTGATTCCTGGAAACCTACGATATTCTAATGGGCAAAAGTGGTGTACGCTGTGCGCACAATATATCATCACTGAATCCTATCTATGCCCATGTTGCAAAACTCGTTTACGCTCTAGTCTGAGAAACAAAAATCGGAGAAAAATGGTCATTGAATTACAAGTAAAATCAAAGAAAAAATAACTAAATAATTTCAAAATCCCTTAAGGAATTGATGATTTACCTGCATTCTTTTCGATTTTAGGTAAAAAAATAAAAAAGAAGGGAAATCCCTTATTCACTAATCGTGGTTTACGTCGTTTTCGTGATCGTCTTCGTCATCATCTAGTTCGTCTTCATCGTTTTCATGATCTACGTCTCCGATGTGTTCATCTTCAGGTTCTGTGTTAGTTCCCTCATTATTTGAACTTCCATATTCTGCAATACCAAAATCTACTCCTGCAAAGGAGAATAAAGATATTGCAAAGAGTGCCAACATTAGTAAGGCAATTTTTTGCTGTCTGTTTTTAACATGAACTATTGAAATAATAAATTCAGTTAAAAGCCTAAGAAGAATCTTATGAGATGAGTCTCAAGATACAAGATTAACTATTTTGTAAAGCATGTTCAAAATAAGACTTGCTAATAATTCTTCTTTGGAAATATTTTGAGTTTAATGTATCAAAGACAAATGATTTTACCGTGAACTAGAATTTTGGATCTTAAACTTTGTATTATTACTAGTTATATTTTAGATACGAATTATAGGATATTCAGAATTTTTTGAAAAATCTAATTTTAAATCTGGAAATCTATGTAAGCCAAATTTTGATTGAGGTTCCAATAGTACAGCTAAAAATCTCCCGCCAAGTTGATTGATAGGGAATACAGTATAATTTGAAATTTGGTCAGTAATGATTTTTTTCTTTATTTGCTGTTTGGATGATTTTTTACCTTCCGAGTTTTTCATGTAATACATTTTATGTTTGCCAATTTTAAAATTATCTAAGGAAGAAAACCCATGTTTTTTTAATAATTTGACTAGTTTCGTCAAAGAGTTTGGAACTCCATAAGCACTTGGCAAGCCAATAAATTTTGAAATTTCCACCCCCGAAGAATAATTTTTAAATTCTTTTTTACTGATTTCTTTAGTCTTTGAGTTTTTAACTTCTAATTCAATTATTTCATTAGAGTTTCTATATTTTACTCGAATTGGAACTAATTCCCCCTTGGTTGAAACATGTGGTGTATAGTTAAATTCATCTTTATTTTGCACTAGCCAATCAATTATGCTGCAAAGAGCACAAAATTGAGACATTACAGTTCTATTTTCACCCAAAGTCCCTTCTTTTTTTAATGGCTCCTTACCTTCTAAGATAATTGAAAATAAACCATATCGTGACGCCAAGGAATTTCTTGCATCCTTTACATCCAGTGTACTATGTCGTATTTGGCCGGACTTTTGAAAAATAACATATCTATCACAAGAAAATCCCTTAGAATCAAGATCTAGCTTCACTTTTGAAATAAACTCATTTATTTTTTTATCATTCAAAGTTTGAAGACTTGTTAAGTTTGTTGGAACATCTACAAAAATATCCTGATTAATTATCAAATGTTTTTTCAGTAAATGTTTTCGTCTTGATGGATAATTATGAACATCAATTACTATTTTTGGATTCCATTTTCTTATAAATGAATGAATTGACTCAGTCTCATTACTTTGTAATAACAAGTGGTCTCGATTAAGGTCAATTGATTGTGCATTTTCTCTAGTTTGATTTTGGTATCCATCTGGATTTGCATTACTTAGAATTGCAGCATAAAAGGGGCACTTGGAAATAGATTTGAAATGTTCTATTAGTTTAAAAACGGCTTCTTTTGAATATTTTTCATCTCCATGTTGACCAGATATAATGAATATTTTCAAGGGAGATTTTTTATCTCCCACAAATTCTACAGTAAGCGGTTTTCCTAAAAATGACTGGCCAATGGTAATATTTTTCATTATCTACTGGTTTGGTTTATTTTGATTTAGTTTAAGGGATTTGAAATCTTGCGTAGATAACAATTGTTCATAGGAATCAATAGTTTGAGGTCTGCCGTCACTCATTAGAATAATTTGGTCTGCATTTTTTATAATATCCAGATTATGTATTATGAGCACAATAGTCATTTTTTCTTTTAATTTATCAAGATTTGATATAAAAATAGATTCAGAAGTAGAATCCAAGGAAGATGTAGGCTCATCAAGTAACAAAATCTTTGGTTCTCGAAGTATGGCGCGCGCTATGGTGATTCTTTGTGCCTGTCCTTTAGAAAGAGTAGTGCCTCCTTGTCCCAAGACTGTCTGAAAGTCATTTTCTAATTCCATTATGAATTTGAGTGCATCTGCAATTTTACACGCCTCTTCGATTTCATCCATAGTTGCATTTGGATTTCCTAATGTAATGTTCTCATAGACTGTTCCTGAAAATATAATTGGATCTTGTGTAACCATTGCGATTTGGGATCTAAGTGACTTTATTGTGACATTTTTAATATTTTGTTCATCAATCAAAATTTTGCCGTTATTTGGATCGTACAATCTTGGAATTAATCTCATAAACGAACTTTTCCCCGAACCGCTCTTTCCAACAATAACATTAAGACTATACGGTTTTAGAGTTAGACTTGCATCAGATAACACATCTGATGTTTGATATGCAAAAGAAACTTTATCAAAATGTATTGTACCATCTGATATGTTCACTGGTATTGCATTATCAATTTCTGTAACTGAGGATGGCAAATCCAAAATCTCTTGGATTCTTTCTACAGCCACAATACTTTTGTTATAATCACGCATTACATCTGAAAATCTTCGTACTGGTGCATAGATAAAAACGACAAGACCAGTAAATGTAACAAGAGTTCCAATAGTCATATTGCCATCTAAAACTTGAAGTCCACCATACCACCAAGTAACAGCCAACCCTGTGGAAGTCAATCCCCATGCTAAACCTGTAATCATTGCAGCATATTTTTGGACTCTGAGTTCTATTTTTTCAACTCGGTCAACCTGTTTGGAAATTTTTTTAATTCGATGTTCTCCCATATTAGAGGTTTGAACTGTTTCAATTCCATCAAGATCTTCTTTTAGAAATGTTGTTAATTTTGCGCGACGTTTTCGTATTCTTCTTGCAGTTTTACGCATCATTTTTTGTAATTTCTGAGTTATTAGAAATTGGAATGGTAAAAAAGCAGATGCAATTGCTGCAAGAATAGGCTCCATCATGAATAAAATAATAACAGGATAGACAATTCTGAAAATATTCACTACAGTCTTTATGATTGTACTATCAACAAATCCTCGGACTGAGTTTGTATCAAGAATTACTCTATTCAATAAATCACCAGAACCATATTTACTGTGAATATCCATGGATAATGATTCCATTTTTTGAGCCAATTCCCTTTGTAAATCAAAAACAAAATTTCTGCTAATTTTTGCCTTTGATGTGGTCCTAAAATATGCTGTAATTCCATAAACACCAGCAATTACCACTAGTCCAATTATTGAAATCTCTAAAATTTGTAAACTTGTTAAATCCATAGATATTATTCTATACAAATTTGACTGGTTTCCATTTAATCCATCAATTAGAGATCCCGTAAGAATTGGAATCTGTATTGGAATAATTACAAATAAAATTGACCAAAAAATTGCAGCAAATAAGGCAATCTTGTAATTACTTAATCTGTGTAATGCATATCTTAAAGGAGATTTTTGGGGCAATCTATTTTTTTAGGAAATTAAT
>DATKZR010000112.1:0-15612 GCA_035527875.1 Nitrosopumilaceae archaeon
CTGGACATTCATCGTCTACACAGATTAGACCATCTAGAACTTGACCTGCTGGACATTCATCGTCTACACAGATTAGACCATCTAGAACTTGACCTGCTGGACATTCATCGTCTTGACAGATACCATCAATTATGATTTCACCGGGTTGACATCCATCGTCTTGACAAATGCCATCAATTATGATTTCACCGGGTTGACAATCCGATAGTGTATTTGTTATTGTACATGTAATCGTATCACCAGCACCAAGTGGTCCCACGTTGCCTGGTAAAGTTTCAGGACATCCATCACCTGAAACTGATACAAATTCGTATCCATCTGCTCCTATCTCATCTATCTCTATTGCCAAATCAGTGGATACTGCCAGTGTCTCACCAGAGACTACAGGAGTTCCGCCAATTGTTAGACCAAATGAATTGACATCTGCAGCACCAATCTGAAGGGCTTTGATTAGTCTTACAGATGTCTCAGGTAGTGGCTCGATACCCTCAGTACTTATATTTACGTGGCCATTGCATCCACCTCCATTTATCCCTACACAACGTACCTGGTAGGGTTCCCCATTTACATCGTCAGCAGTATTTATCCAATCATGTGAACTAGCTAAATGCGCACCAAATGCGGCCACCACATGTGAGCTAGTGGTTGAAAATATAACAGAAAATCTAGTTGTGGAATCAACATTTGGATCTCCTTCAGATACATAGTCTGCATGTAAAATATTTACTATACCACCATCTGCAAACATGTAAAATAATTTTTGATTGGGATCGGTTATTGAATTAAAAGAATCAATTGGTTGCATTGAATCACCTACTGTATTAACGTCGGTGTAAGAAGATGGAGCTGGAATTGGTTCGGCATCAAATTCCCAAGTATCACATCTTGGAGAAGGATCTAATACAAGACAAGGATGAGGGTTGTCATTTCTATCAAAAGAGGTAATGTAATCAAATGTATGTTTAACAACTTGCCCTTGTGTTTTTGCAAGATCCCATTCTACTATTAATTCATGATAACCAGCATTAGGATCTAAATCTGTAATATCAACACGAATTGGAACTGAATCGTTTAAAGTGTAATTGACTTCATTTGTAAGATTTTGACGGCCCCATTCCCCTGTAGTATCACAAGGAAAAGTTCCAACGTCATTTAGACAAGCTTCAAAGTCGCCCTTACCCAAAGTTCCTTGCGTACCTGAATGATCTGCAAAGGCATCAATTGTAGAACCAATTATCAATGTTGTAAAAAGGACGAAAAGTACAAATGCAAAATTCATGTTGAGTTTTATTTTTACCCCGAAGGTGTAAAAAGCATCTACTCTTTTAAAAATTAGCATCATGTCATAAAAAATTGTTACGTTTTTTTATCCTTTTTGAGGCTAAATTTATCTTGTAAAAAATTATTGTTACACTTGAAGAAATTAAAATTTTTTTGAAGGAGAAAAAATAAAAATTGTGAATTTTTTTAATAAAATACTTCAAATCAAAATAGACCAACTTGTTAAGTCGTGGTCAGATTTGTTTGAAAAATTTTCTAACTTTAGCTTACCGTACATCATACTTTGCAAAAAAATATACTTAAAAAAATGCAACCCCTAAACCACATTATCTAAATCTCTGTATGCTAACTGCATTTCTAGTGAGATTTCAATTTAATAAGTAGACATGCTTAGATGAAAAAGTGCACCAGACAGAGGCAAGAAAAATCCTAAAAGATTCGCCAATAATGTGGAGGAGAATCAACTCTATTGGAATAATTCTTGATTGTAATTCTACCTATGCTGCCAATTTGGGCTATGCAAAGTCAGAGATCCTAGGAAAATCGATTTTTGAACACGTACCAAAAGACTCTTGGAATGAAATGAATGAGTCTTTACAAAAATGGTTTGAAACAGGAGAGGTATCTCATAGAAAAATCACTTTTAAAAAACAAGACGGTAGCACTTTTCCTGCTTTACTTGATGCGGTAAGCCTCTATGATGAAAAAAATAACCTTCTTGGAAGCAACACAGTTATTTTTAATCTTGCAGAGATGGATGAGAACCAGATAAAAGAATATGAAGAATTTTTCAAAGATGCAGAAATTAAACTAGATGAAATAAGCAAAGAGTATCAAACTTTAGATGAAAATGCAAAATCAGAGTATGATGGACTAAAGAAAATGTTTGATTTGTTATCATCTATGGATTTAAATGAATTAAAGAATTTACAGTAGTTATCCATAATTAATCTCAGGAATTTTTCTCTTTGATCGACTCTTGCAAAGCTTGAATTGCAGATTGAACTTCAGTTACTGCAGTACCATCTTCAAGTGTACTTACATCGCCAATAGTTTCATTGTTTGCAATTGCTTTTAGTAATCTTCTCATGATTTTACCACTACGAGTTTTTGGTAATTTTGAAACAAAGTATATTTGCTTTGGAGTAGCAATAGGACCAATATCGTGTCTGATTTTTTCAAAAATTTCCGTTTCTAAAATTCTAGTATCTTTTTTTACGTTTTCCCTTAGAACTGCAAAGGAAATAATTACCTCACCTTTAATCTCATCAGATATCCCACAAACTGCAGACTCTGCAACATCTTCATGCGATACTATGCAACTTTCAAGCTCTGCAGTTCCGATTCGATGTCCTGCAACTTTGAGAACATCATCAGCTCTGCCCAGCAACCAAAAATATCCATCCTCGTCTATTTTTGCATAATCACCAGAATAGTATGCATTTTGAAATTTTGACCAATATGC
Organism: Nitrosopumilaceae archaeon; assembly: GCA_035527875.1. Classification (GTDB taxonomy): domain Archaea; phylum Thermoproteota; class Nitrososphaeria; order Nitrososphaerales; family Nitrosopumilaceae; genus Nitrosomaritimum. The sequence continues at coordinate 2,747 of DATKZR010000112.1, forward strand.
TTTTTTGTATTTTTCATCATCTCCCCATAACGTCAAAAGCATTCCGGGCCATGGGTTTTTGATTATTAGATATCCTTTGGTGTTTGAGGATACCTCTTGTCCTTTCTCATCAACAACGGAAATGCTTACACCTGGAATTGGCCTGGTTCCCGAACCAGGTTTCAAAGGAATTGTCTCGATTCCAGGTAAGGCAGAAATCATCATTCCCCCAGTCTCTGTCTGCCACCACGTATCAATTATGGGACATTTTTCCTTGCCAATTATCTTATAGTACCATTTCCAGACTTCTGGATTGATTGGTTCTCCAACAGTTCCTAACAGTCTAAGAGTGGATAAATCGAAGGAGTTTGGAAGATCGTTTCCAAATTTCATGAACATTCTAAGGGCAGTAGGTGTCGTATAGAAAATACTAACTTTGTGTTTCTGAATTAAATCCCACATTCTTGATGAATCAGGATAATCAGGGGCACCCTCATACATTACCTCAGTGGCACCATGTAAAAGTGGACCATACACCACATAACTGTGTCCGGTGACCCAACCAATATCGGCAGTACAGAAAAAAATATCAGAATCTTTAACATCAAAAGCCCATCCGAATGTTGAATGCAAGTGTGTGAGATACCCTCCGGTTCCATGCAAAACACCTTTTGGTTTTCCCGTTGTACCTGATGTATACAAAATGTAGAGGGGGTGAAGGCTGTCAAGTTTTTCAGCTTCACATTCACTTGAAACATTTTTAATTAAATCACTCCATAGTCTATCTTTAGAATTTAATTGAATAGGTTCTTTTGTCCTCTCCAATACAATTACATTTTTTACAAAATCCAAGTTCTGAATTGCCTCATCGACTACTTCTTTTAGTTTAACTATTTTCCCTCTCCTGTATCCTCCATCAGATGTAATTACAATTTTAGATTTAGAATCTTCTATTCTTTCTCTCAATGATGCAGAACTAAAACCAGAGAACACTACCGTATGAGTTGCGCCAATTCTAGCACACGCTAGCATTGAAATTGGAAGCTCTGGAACCATTGGAAGATAAATTGTAATCCTGTCTCCTTTTTTGATTCCTAAAGATTTGAGAACATTTGCAAACTTTTGTACCTCAATCCACAAATCCTTAAAAGTTAAAATTCGAGACTCCCCTGATTCTGCCTCCCAAATAATTGCGGGTTTGTCGGCCTTGTTTTTTTGATGGATATCCAATGCATTGTAAGAAGCATTAATCAAACCCCCTTCAAACCATTTTGCAAAAGGGGGATTCCATTTTAGCGGCGTATTCCAAGGAGAAAACCAACTAAGATTCTTTGCCTGTTCTTCCCAAAAAGCAACATAATCAGATTCAGATCGATTTCTTATCTCAGAATTGTTGTTTCCAAGGCCAATGTTGAAAGTATCTGACATTAACAATCGTAAAGAAATCCACATTTCTAAATGTTAGTTCGATTAAAATCGCCGTATTTTGGTAAAAAAAATAAATTCTCCAGTATTAATCCTTATTATGACAAAAAGTATTAGCTGCGCAGATACAGGAGCAGATTGTAGTTGGTCAACTACTGCAGAAACAGAAGAAGAATTGATGAACAAGGTTGCTCAGCATGCCAAGGAAGATCATGAAGGCCTGGAAGTAACTCCAGAACTCGTCGCAAAAATCAAATCACATATAAAAGAAATCTAATGTTTTAGATTTTTCCTTTTTTGTTTTTCTAAGACGCCTCCTCAAAAGTGGAGGCAAATGTAACTAGCTAACTAGTTTATGTGAGCTTTTTGGGTTCCAACTAACACCGCGAGATGTCTCTGACTCAATAATCGGTAAAAGTAAAAATATTATTAAAAAAAATAGGACAAAGAAGGATCACATACCGCTAAATTCTTTTTGTTCTCTTCAGGGAGTTCTTTTTCAGCTAAAAATTTATCAGAATAGCTAACTAGACCATATGTAGGATTTTACCGTATTTTTTGTAATGACAGGAATTAATTTCGCAGACACCATAATAGTCCGCCAATCCATACAAAAAGGAACCTCCTCCATAGAAAAACCAGTTTTGCCCTCAGAGTTTATGGATAAAGAGACTTCAAAGTATAATGAAGATAGACTAAAGCTTGCAGGCGATCTTTGTATTATGAGTTCAAAAGGAACTTCTAAAATCAAGTTGTCTGAGTTGCAAAAAGAAAAAACAGTGAACCTCAAGGGACACTATATAACAACTGGTAGAGGCACAAGTAGGGTTAAACTGTAAAAACCCTATTTTTTTATTTTAATTTTTTAGGGGTTAATTTACTCTCTTTTTGTTTTGATCGCCAACAATTTTGACTAGGCCAACTTATTCCATGTCAGTAAAATCCAATATTATGCCCTCTGATAAAGAAAAAGAACTCCAAATCGCTGAATATTTTCTTAAATCATTTGAAGAAAAAAGCCCCCTTGATTATGATATTTTAGATTCAATGTTTACCAAAATAGAACCAAAAACTTTACAGATTTCAAGAAGATGATTCTTTGAAAATTTTGCTAATCAAATATCTTGAGCATTATTCCTGATTAAATTGATTTTGATTTTGACCAAAGCAAATCAAACAATAATTTTTTAGAATAGATCATTGATTCAGAATTTGTCCACATTGCAGTGATGTCTTCTTTTCCTGATTCAGGGTTTTTCATTAAGAAAAGAACTTCCTCATTATCTTTGAGGACAAAACAAATATTTCCAGCTGCGGCATTTGGAATCTTTTTGACCTTTGTTTGATCAATATCATCAAATACATAAAGGGTCCTAGGCGAAGAATCAGTTAGAATCTTTAATTCAATCTCGGATTTATCGAGTGGTTCTAAAAAGTTTGCATGATAAAATTTCAAGAAATCTTTTTCATTACCAATTATTTGAAAATCTTTCTTGGTGTTAATTATCATGTCATTAATTTTTCCATAAATTTGGTTCTCCCCTTGTAACATTTGGAATTTATCATCCTGAACTAAATCCAATTCATTATGAAAGTTTGGAATAGAGTCCCAAATTTTAGTTAATTCTTGTTCTTGAATTTCAAGTTTCTTGACACGTTCTTTTTCTGTATCTACCATTGATTTTATTGCATTAGATAATGATAATGCAGAAAATTTAATTGGATGTTGAAACGTGGCTGAAACAACTCCTTTGTTTTGAAGAGTTGTGAGAAGATGATATGTTTCCGTTCGTGGAAGTTTTAATGCACGGCAAACCTCAGGTGCAGTCTTTGAGCCATACTTTCCTAAAAATATGTACACCTTACCTTGATTTGTAGTTAAACCAAATTTTGAGAATTGAACTTGAAGTTGATCAACCGATTGCTTGTGTTCATATGAACTTGAATCTGGGTCGGTTTCAAATATTGTTGCTTGTTGTGTTTCAGTCATTTTTTCTCTTAGGAATGTTGGATCGAAGGCTAGGATTTATGGGGATCAGGTCAACAAGATCTGATCGATCTGATCGTCTTTTTGATCGATTCATTCCTATCTTTAAATTAATGATTTTAAACTAGATTTTTTATGCCTAAAAAAACCAAGAATTAAATCAAAATTAGTGTAATTTGAAATCAAACAATTTTCAATAGTATTATTGTGATCGGAATTTTACCCAAAAATCATGAAAAAATACTTGTGTCGGCTAGAATTCTATTTTATGACCAAAATTGACATCAATTAAGAGTATAATATTGAAATTTAAATAAAATAAAGAGATTTTGTCTCCGACAATAGAGATTAAAAAAAAATATAAAAAAATTATTGTGCTTCCATTCTGGCAAGCCAATCGTTGTCGTCAGGGATGTCTTTTGAAGTTTCTGGTGTCACCTGTTGGGGTGGTTGTGAAATTGGTGTTATAGCTTCGGCTCGAATTGGAGCTTCAGGAATTGATGGTGTTGTCTCAGCTTCACTTGGTGAGTCAAAAGTTGAGATGATTGGTGTTTGTACTGGTGCCTCCGGAAGTATGGTCTGAGCGTTTTGTGGTTGCTCAGAATTGTCCAGATATGATACGGCTGAATCCTGTAGAACGTGTTGGGAAGGGGCTTGTGCATTTTGTGCTTCAACGCCAAGGTCTAAAATTCGTTTTTGCACATTTGAGATTTCTGCTGTTTCGTGAGTGATATGCTCAATTAGCTGATTGGCGCATGTCTTCACTGTCTCAAATGTTGCTGCGGAAATTTCATCACTCTTGTGTTGTAACTTTGCATCAAATACCAACATTTTTGCGGATTTCAATTGTTCATCTAACTCTGATAATCTCGCATCAAGTTTTGCTTTGATTAGACTTTCTGCTTCATCTAGTGATACAAGTTTTGACTTGTATTTTTCATGAATTATTTCTGCATCTTCTTTCATGTCATCATTGTCCGAAACAATATCAATCAAAGCCTTGAGACGACGTAGAGTTAGTTGTTTTTCACGAATTAGTCTTTGAGAATCTAATCTCCATTTTGGAATGAATATAACAACATCTCCTTGACTTACTAGTTGATCAAATTGGATTTGCTGTAATCCTTGAGAACCGCAGTCAACACCTACTGTTTGGATGCTTCCGTCGATGTCTGTTATTGTTCCAATAACTTTACCCATGAATGTACCGTACATGTCTTTGACGTTTTTACCGATTATATCGATATCGTCGTGTGGCATGATTAGGATGAAGAGATTTGTATAACCTCCAAAGTGTTAGAAAGGTTTTCCGATTTGGTGAGATTTTTTTTACTAAATATTACCCACAAAAGTGTTAGAAATTTTAAAATTAATAGACGAAAAATCACTTAATGTGATTCAAAAAGAGGAAATGGAGCAAATATTGAACTTTGTCTCAAGGCGATGGATCGAAATTATAAAAGAACCAGACAATAAAGCAATGCAAACTTTGCCAAGTAATTTTTGGATGAACTCAGTTGGTGGACAAGCTGGCAAAGGAAGATGGGTAACCATGTTGATGTATACTGAAAATGAAGGAGATGCTGAAACGTTCAAAGATGTTTTGCTTAAATGGCAAGCAAAAGGGATGCAAGCAAAAGAGATGCCAGGAAATCAAACCCCCGATCTAATTCAAATTGGTAAAAAGAAATAGACTATTAATAATTGGCTAATCTGATCAACATGTTGTCGGAATTTTCAGCTAGAGAGAAAAAAATTCTATCAAACCATTTTTCAAATACAGATGAAAGTGTGTTTGCAATTATTACACCAAAGCAAGTTGACCGTGGAGCTTTGATGTCGAGATATAGTCGAACTGACAAAAGCATGAGAAGGATATTTTTGGATGAATTTTTAAAAAATAAAAATAGAGGAGAGGAGTTTTACGACAGAGTATTGTTGGAGTATGGTGATGATTCTGTTGCAGAATTAGGTGAAGCACAAATTGCAATAGAAGGGCTATCTAACATTGCAGTTAAAAAAATTGAAGACAGGAGAATTGGATTGTCTTATCTAGAAAAATCATCAAGATATGTTGCTTGGAACAAAAAGACCAACGGAAATTATAGATTTTATCGTGACCCGATTATAATGCATTCAAAATTTGCAGACTTGTATTTAGATACATGTAATTTCTCTTTTGATGTTTATTCAAAAAACATAGAGCCTATGATAAGTTACGTACGAGAAAAATTTCCAATTGAAAAATATTCTTTTAAAGATTCACATGATGGAAAAGAAAAGTTATTTTCAAAATTAAAGCAAGAGAGAGATATAAAATCTGCAAATATGATTTATAGAGGTTCAACCAAAGCCAAGGCTCTGGACATTCTTAGAGGTTTACTACCTGCATCTACCTTAACCAATGTAGGCATTACTGGAAATGGTCGTGCGTTTGAATATCTATTGACCGTACTAAAATCATCAGACCTCGAAGAGGAACAGGATTTAGCCTTGAAAATCAAAAAAGAACTAGATACCACTATCAAATCCTTTGTACGAAGATTTGATGACAAATATGGAAATGCTTATCAAAATTATTTGAAACAAATAAAAAAGATTTCTAAGTCTATTGCTTCAAAAGAAATCAACCCAAAACCAGTTCCAGGGCCTATGACCAAACTAGTAGATTGGGAATCTGAAAAAATAGCCATAGATAAAATTGTAACTAGCATATTTTATGAGCAATCCCCAAGTACCAGTTATCAAAATATCTTAAGACAAGTTAAAAATTTTCCAAAAGAAAAGAAAATAAAAATTTTAAACTCCTTTACCAAGCTGAGACGCAACCGACGGCATAGACCAAGTAGAGCATTTGAAAGTGTATACTATACTTTTGATTTGTTGAATAATTTTGGAATGTTTAGAGATTTTCATCGACATCGAGCTTTGACACTTGAACGACAATTACTCACTACTGATCATGGATATAACATTCCAAATGAAATAAAAATTTTAGGAATTGAAAAAGAATACAGAGAGTGTATGGATAAAACTAAAAACACCTTTGGTAAAATTAGAAAAAAATATCCAGAACAAGGGCAATATGTGGTAAATTTTGCGTTCAACTATCCCTACTTTATGAAGTTTAATCTCAGAGAAGCTTGTCATTTAATCGAATTGAGAACTGTTCCGCAGGGACACGCAGATTATAGGAAAGTTGCACAACAGATGTACAAACAAATCAATAAAGTTCATCCCACCCTAAGTAAAATAATTAAATTTGTGGATCTCAAGGAATATGATTTGGAAAGATTTGAATCTGAAAAAAGAACTGAAGAAAAAAGAAAGAATATGAAATAGAAAATATTCTAATAGGATTACAAACAAAACATATTGTGACAAAAAAGATTACAAAGACTCCAGCAGAGTGGAAAGAGCAGTTTAGCCCTGAGGAGTATGAAATTTGCATCAATAAAGGAACAGAACCAGCATTTTCAGGGAAATATAACAACAGTAAGGAAAAAGGAGTCTACAAGTGTATTGGTTGTGGGGAGTCGTTATTCAAATCAAACACAAAGTTTGATTCAGGTTCAGGCTGGCCAAGTTTTTGGGATCCTGTGTCTGAAGAAAAAATTGAATATATTTCAGATGGATCTCTTGGGATGACTCGCACAGAAGTCAATTGTAACAATTGTGGCGTTCACTTAGGGCATGTGTTTGACGATGGACCAAAACCTACCAACCTCAGATATTGTATAAATTCAATGTCTCTATCTCTTCAAGAAGAAAAATAAACAATAACGCGCTAAAAAATTGTGAAAAAATAATGCCTTGAATATTTATTGGGAATAGATTTGAGTCAAAAAATAAATTTAATGGGTTTTTCTATAGTGCATCGTTGCCTGTTTCCCCATTTCTTATCTTTACTAATTTGTCAATAGTATAACTGAGTACTACACCATCCCCTTTTTCACCGGTAGTTGCCGTTTTTTGGATAGCATCAACAATTTTTCCTTCATCTTCCTCTGAACAAAGAATTTCTATTTTTGATTTAGGAATAAAATCACTGGTCTTGTTTCTCCATCCGTCGTGACCTTTATGAATTCCTGTAATTTGAACTTGATATGAGGAAAAAGTTGGAATTCCTACCGTCGCTAGAGCGTCTTGAACTTCATGTAAAACCGAACTTCGAACAATCGCCTCAATTTTTATCATGATATATTTTCATCTAGACAAGTGATAAAACTCTTTCTTAAATTCATATAATTATAATATGGTATTTCCCTCCAGGGAATTCCAGAATGATTGATAAAATCAGATCTAAAATTCCATTTATTTTTTTCTATTTTAGAGATAGAATTGAGCAAAATTATAGGAATTTTTACCAAGAATATTTATGAAAGCATAATATTGATTCACCCTATGAAACAACACTTTCACAATGAATTAAGACTCAACATGGTACCTTATACACAAATCACTGTAAGAAAATCACAGACATGAATAATACACTCAATTATACATTATTTGAAAGGAAAGAGAAATTTTGAGAATAATACTATGTGGATTTGGAGTAGTAGGTCAAAGTGTGGTCAAGTTGATTGAATCACGATCAGACGATCTTTACAATAAATATGGATTAAAAGCAAGGTTTGTAGGCGTATTTGACAGTAAGGGCAGCGTCTTAGATTCATCTGGACTTGATCTTGTAAAACTTGTTGAAGCTAAAAAGAAATCTGGAAGTGTAAAAAGTTATTCTAAAACAAAAAACGCAATGTCTGGATTGGATATGATAAAAAATCTAGAGGCAGATGTGCTAATTGAAACTACAGCAAGTAATTACAAAGACGCAGAACCTGGCATGACACACATTACTACGGCGATGAAAAAAGGAATGCATGTAATATCAGTAAACAAAGGCCCACTTGCCCTAGCATTTCCTTCCTTGATGGAATTGGCAACTTATAATCAGGTGATGCTGAAATTTAGTGGAACTGTTGGTGGAGGGACACCAATTTTAGATTATGCTAAAGATAGCTTAAGAGGAGAAAGAATCACATCTTTTGCTGGAATTCTAAATGGAACCACAAATTACATCTTAACTAATATGGCAAATGGATTGTCCTTCGAGTCTGCATTAAAAGATGCAAAAGACAAAGGCTACGTCGAAGCTGATGAATCTCTTGATTTGGATGGTCTTGACGCGGCTGCAAAGTTGGTAATCCTTGCAAATTGGATTATGGGGATGAAGGTAACGATGCCAGATATCAAGTGCACCGGCATAAGAAAGGTTACAACTGATGATATTAAAAAGGCAGCCATGAAAAAATGTGCCATCAAGTTAATAGCCTCCTGTGAAAGAGAACTCGAGGTAGGTCCAAAAGAAATTCCAATAGATGACCCACTATGTGTTAATGGAACTCTAAATGCAATTGCATTTACATCGGAACATTCAGGAACTCAGACAATTATAGGAAAAGGTGCAGGAGGAATGGAGACTGCCAGTTCAATTCTTCGAGACTTGATAGACATCAGACAAGAGACTGCAAAAAATTGAAATCAAATTTAATATCAAAAAGTGAAACATCTTTAGTTCTAAAAACAATTTCAGAAAAATTGAAGATGGAATTTCCGAAAATGAAAAACCTCAAAGTGCATGTAATTTCAAGCGATGCTCAAATTATTGTAGGAAGCGGATTCAAAATTTTGAAAATTAACGATGAATATGTTCCGTTTTTATCTGAAACTCAGACATTAGAAAAATTTCCTTATGTTATGGTGGATATGGGTGCTGTAAAATTCATGTGCAAGGGTGCCAATGTAATGAGACCAGGTATAAAAAAATATTCAGAATTTCAAAAAGATAGCATCATATGCATAATTGAGGAATCACATCATAAATTTTTGGCAGTAGGAAAGACCCTAGTATCTAGCGAAGAGATGGCAAATATGGAAAAAGGGGAAGTTGTAAGAAATCTCCATTATATTTCGGATAAATTTTGGGAGATAGGAAAAACTCTTAATTAGTTATTTTTTCGGAGGTTTCTTTGATACCATCTTTGGTAATTACCATAATATCAAGACCATCTCCACTTGCAGAATCCCTTAGTGCTGCTGAGCGAACTGCTTTTTTTGCCAAATCTACTGCTTCATCTTCAGTCATGTTTGCTTTGAACTGTGGATCCAAGACACCCAGGGCCATTTCAGCTCCGGTTCCTACTGCGGCATATTCATCTGGTAGAACTGAACCCAATGGATCTAAGGTATACAAAACAGGTTTGTCAACTACTCCACCAACAATTACTTGAGTTAGTAATGGGAAATATCTTCGTTCATACATCATATTGGACATCATTTTAGCTACAGAATTTGGTGGAACATCTCTTTTTAGTTCCATTTTTCGGATTTTAGCCAAAGCTGTAATTTGTAGGGTTAAAATCTGCATGTCAGCAACAAGACCTGCACAAGTGGCGCCTACTTTTGGAGTTATCTCAAAAGTCTTTTTTGTTGATTTACTTACCAAAAAATTTCCAAATGCGATCCTTTTCTCGCTTGCAAAAACCACACCGCCATCAAATGTGATTCCAACTGCGGTTGCACCCGGCATGTACATTGACATAATTCAAATTATTTGGCAGCATAATAAAGGGCTTTCTCCCTATTATGAGGTCATGGGCAATTGCCAAATTTATCCATTATACGACAAATACATTTTGTGGTCTTTTTTAACAGATCAACTCTTGCAAATTCGTTTGGAGAATGAATTCTAGAAAACATGTAGGTACTGCCAATTGAAATGCAAGGTGCGTCAAGATTATCAACAAAAGAGTACATTGGCCCAGTACCAGCATTTGAAACACTTAGAATTGATGTTCCAAATGACTCATCTGCTGCATCTTTTACAATATTTACAAAAGGATCCGACGGGTTTGTTCTAGCAGCTGCTTCCCCATGAAATAGCTTTATTTTGACATCAGAGAATCCTTTTGATTTGAGATGTTCCTTTAATCTATGAATTTGTTTTTTAGGATCCATTTTAGGAATCAACCTAAAGTCAATTTTAACCAAAGCCTCACCTGGAAGAACTGTTTTTGCACCATCTCCAGTATATCCAGATACAAATCCAGCAATGTTGCACGTTGCACCACCAGCAAGAGCTTTTTTTGCTTCAAGACCTCGCTTGTTTGAAACAAAGGATGTTATTCCAAATTCTTTTTTGAAAGATTTTTCATCAAAAGGTTCTTTGGCAATTAAATTCAAATCTTGTTTTGAGAAAGGTGTCACATCATGATACCAGTCTTTGATGAGAATTTTTCCTTCCGAATCCCTTAGAGTTTTTAGAGCTTCGATTAAACGCCATGCGGGATTTTTAATTATTACTGCTAAACTAGAATGTGCATCTCGAATAGATTCTTTGATGGATAATTCTACAAAAAGTAGCCCTTTCATTCCCAAACCCACTATAGGTCTGTTTTTAGAATCAACGTACCCAAACTCCCAGATTACTCCATCACATGTAAATTTCTTTTTGTATTTTTTCAGATATTGGTCAATATGTGCACTGCCAGTTTCCTCTTCTCCCTCAATTACAAATTTAACATTGCATGGAACGTCTCCAGTGGTTTTCAAATATGCCTCAACTGCCTTTATTCTCGTGATTAGTTCTCCTTTATCATCAGTAGAGCCTCGTCCAAAAATCTTGTTTCCCTTTAATGTCCCACTAAAGGGAGGATAATCCCACAATTCAAAGGGCTCAGCTGGTTGGACATCATAGTGATTGTAAAACATTAAAGTTTTGGAATTGTTTGTCTTTGATTTTACCTCACCATATACTACTGGAGCAACACCCTTCTTTAGTCGTAAAATTTCAGCTTTGATTCCAGATTTTATTAGCATTTGTTTAACTAATTTTGAGCATTCTTCAATTCCCTCATTTTTTGCAGAAACACTTGGTTGGCGAATCAGAGTTTGCAGGTCAGAAACTAAATTATTCATATTAGCATCTACATGTTTGAGTGGATTCATTTTAATCACACAATTTTATCAAATGGTTTCATTACATTTGAAATCTCATCTAAAAGATCCATTGAAGTCATGTGCAAACCAAACTTTTTTTGAACGACCATTCCAGCCAAACCATTGATGAAGGTAGCCGCAGCTGCAGACTCTAGTGTGTTGCGATTTTTTGCAAGCATTCCCGCAGTTAATCCAGAAAGCACATCTCCTGTTCCACCAACAGTCATTGCAGGGATTTTTTTTGTGTAAAGAAATGTCTTTTTGCCATCAGATATTACATCAGTTGAGCCTTTTAACAAAACTGTAACACCATAGTCTTTTGCTTTTTTTTCTACAAGAGATATTCTTTCCTTTTTAGAATCTGTGGGAATTTCTCCAAATAATCTCTTAAACTCACCTGCATGTGGTGTTACAACTACATTCTTGTCAGACAAGAGTGGAAGTACCTCTGGAATCAAGGCACTTGCATCAAGGGATAGTCTAACATCTCTATCCAAAAGAGATTCTATTAAAATTAGTAATGCATTTTTTTCTTGAACTGCAAGCCCCATTCCGATGGTTGCAGAATCTAAATTTCTTGGAATGACACCAAGTAGTTTTCTTACAGCACCCCGTGTAAGTTTTTGGTCAACTAGAGGAATCACAATAAGATTAGGAGAAATTGAGCGAGTGGCTGAGACATTAATTTTTGGAACACAAGTGTAAACTAGATCCGTTCCACACCGCAAGGCAGCAATTGAGGATAAGATTGGGGCACCATGATAGATGTAACTGCCCCCCACCACCAAAACTACTCCATTATCGCCCTTTCTAGAAGTTGATTTTCTGGCAGGAATGAATTTTTTAACTATTGATGCCTGAAGTTGTACTGAGACCAATACCATATGAGTGGAAATTAGAGGAATAAATCTTGTTTTTACTTGGATTTTGCGGATTTTGGCTTTTTTGTCTTGGCTGAAACTTTGGCCGATATTCTTTTAGAGGGTTTTTTTTCTGCCGATTTTGAATTGGGAATTAGTTTTTTCTTGGACCCCCTATCAAAAAATGCCTTTCGTGCAAAACACAGGTAAGTGGTATGGCCTATTCCTTGGAACGAGTGTCTGGTTTTTCCTTCTCTTGCTTCGATTGTTCGTAGTATGTGTTCTGTTGATTCAATATCAGTAAATTCATTTTCAATTAATGCCATTGTTAATTTTTCTAATTGATTCATTGTAGGACAAATTGCAAAAACACCACCGCTACCCTTTAGCATTTGCCGAACCTGTGGAATCACAGTCCAAGGATCACCTAAATCAATTAAAGCCACATCCATTTCAGTTAATGGAACTTTTTTTACAGTTTTAATATCTAAATTTTGTTGTGTTACGTATTTTTCCATCCCACATTTTTTTAAATTCTTTGCTGCAATCTTCATAAAATTCTCATCAACGTCAAATGTGTATACATGTCCTCTTGGTTTTACAATACTTGCAACAAA
>DATKZR010000113.1:0-7647 GCA_035527875.1 Nitrosopumilaceae archaeon
ATACTTCGGCTACATAATAATCTTGATCACGACTGGTTGATTGAAGCCAATGTCGCAATGAATCTCCATTTTCATTTGTATTTCCCCTTGCCTGTTCTTGCCCATCATTAGATTTTATTACATAAGTTGCATTATCAATTGGGTTTTCACCGTTTTTAAAAAAGACATTCAATTGTAAACCGCCAGAAAGTGGAATATTAATATCAAGTTTTTTTGGCTCGTCTAATTCCACATATCCAACTTCAGCAAACATTCCATTAACAAAAACTTCAACTTTGTATCTATGATCTTTTGGTAGAGTGATAGATTCGGGGTTGCTCTCTAAACTTTTTTCTATAAACGGAGTTTTGTCAGAATCTTGATAAATAATATAATTTGTTTGGAAAGTATCTATTCTGTCACCACCTAAATATTTTATTTCAATTTGTAGGGTTTCAAATTCTTCAGAGTATGAAGAAATAAATGGCATAGTCAAACAAAAGATTACAGCAAAGACAACAATCTTGTAAATTTCAAATGTCATCATGCTAATCACGTATTCTCCATTACTTAAAATAAATATACTAGTTTTTGCAAATATTCATTTCTAGAATTTATTGGTGTCCAATTCACAATTATAAGTTGAGTTACCCATTTTTATCTATTCGCCAATAATACGTAATGATAAATACAAGAAAGAGATTTGAATTAAATTTTTAAATTGTAATTTTTTTTTATTACAAAATATTGATTCAAATAATTTAATTTGTACACTAGTGTCCAAAAATTTTAATAATTTTTTATTGATATCAAGTTTTTACATTATTATAAAAATTAAACGCATGAAATCCTCCATGAAAACATTACTCAGTTGATTAATTAAACAGAAATTCAATATATGGATATTGAAATTGAAGGAGAAATTTTGAAAAAAGTAAAGAAATTAGTACCGATTATTCTTACCATTTCTATTATAATGAGCTCGTTAGGATTTCAGTTTGTATCAACTGAGATCCAAAAAGCATTTGCAGAACCATCATACAGAATAGTCGGAACCTTTCCATGGTGGCAATCTGAAAAAATTGATTCTATCGAATATTCCAAATTAACTGATATTTTGTATTTTCATGTATATCCAAATGCGGATGGTACTCTTGATACAAGTCAGGTCAACTTTGATGACCTTAATAAAATCAAAAATATCGCTCACTCTGCAGGCGTAAATGTCCTAATTGTTATTGGAGGATGGCAAGCATCAGATGGATTTCCTCCAATCGCAAGAGATCCAGTATTAAGGGAAAAATTTGTTGAAAATGTTGAGAGTTTTATTGCCAAACACAATCTAGACGGAATTGATATTGACTGGGAAACTACAATTAATCAAGAAAAGATTGACAATCAAGATATTTTATTATCCGACTTGGCAGATAAATTACGTCCTCAAGGAAAGTTAATTTCTACTTCCGTGCTAGGAAATCAAGTTGAGTTGAAATCAAATGCAACAAACAATGTTGATTGGGTAAACGTTATGGCATACAACATGGATAATGGGATTGGTCATCATTCCAACTTTGATGATTCAATCTCAACTCTCCATGAATATGGAAAAGTCGGGATACCAAAAGAGAAACTTGTCTTAGGAATCCCATTTTATGGTCGAAATGAAACGGGCGATGAAATGGGATATGATGAAATTGTTTCGGAATGTTCACCAGGGCCATTTGAGGAATATTGTAAGGGATATTTTTTCAATGGGATCGATTCGATTAAACAAAAAAGTCAGCATGTTTTTTATAATGAATATGGTGGATTAATGATTTGGAATATAGCTCATGATACCGAGGATCAAACATCTCTTCTAAATGTGATATCTGAGGTGTTTCCTAAAAAGCCCTTACCCGAAAAAAGCAATCCGGTTATTACTGAAATCAAACAGACTTCAAAAGGTATCGTGATTTTCTGGACCCAAGAAAAAGGGATTGCACAAAGTTATGATATCTTTATTGATGGTCTCGACACTGATGACCAATATCGAACTGAATCTAGTCCTCAATTAGTTGATTATGGGGCCTGTTTTATTGTGCAAGCTAGATATCCTGATGTGGATCTTTTATCTACAGAGATTTGTTTAGAACCTGAACCAACACCTGAACCAGAACCAGAATCTGGTCAAAAAATTCCTGTTTGGGTCAAAAACATAATGGGATGGTATGCTGATGGGTCAATCGCAGAACACGAAATAATTTCAGCCATCCAATTTTTAATAAAAGAAGGGATAATCAAATTGGACTAATTATTTTTTTTTAAAAAAATCAAGTTTTTTACACCTAAGTGGAGGTATTCTCTTTTTTATCACTCTCCATAAACTCGTTAACACTTCAAAATAGAAATAATATGAAAAATGGTCCGTAAAATTGAACTTTACTGTTGTGGTTCCAATAAGGTTTATTTCATATTTTCATAATTTAAGAGTATTTTTTGAGAATATTAGAAATTGACTTGTAAAGTTCCACCGAAATTTATCGATACGCCGCTTCCTGATTCTATTGTAATGTTGTTCCCTGAGGAAATAGTTAATGCGACTCCTGAAGGAATTGTTAGTACTGAATTATTTTGAATTATCACATTTCCTGAAATATTGGCATTGCTGGAAAGTACACAATTTGATACTATGTTCCAATCTCCATTTGGCACAACACAGTTGCCATTGGGTATTTCACCTACCGTTACAGTTATGGTTTCAGAATCAGAAAGATTTGGAGTATCATTATCATTTACTACAACATCAAAAGTATAATCACCATCTTGTCCCTCACTTGGGGTCCATGTAAAATCCCCACTTGCAGTTATGGAGGCACCTGCCGGTAGAGCACCAGAGATACCGTCACGTAAGGAAAATGCAAGGGTATGGACAGGAATATCTGAATCAGTTGCAGTTGCCGTGAAGGAAAGTAATTCAAGATTATTTACTGATTGGGAACCAATTGAATCAAGAACTGGCGCTACGTTGACTTTGGTTATCTCAGAAAATGTAGTGGTAGTATATCCCTTATCACGAATAGCATTGATAAGGGTTAGAAGATCGTTGATTTCAGTACTGTTGGTAAGATCTAGGAAGTTTCCACCGCCATCTCTTTGGGCAAAGTCGGTGCCGTATAGATTTAGTACTGCATAACCATATTGTAATACAGCTGCGTCCACCGCAACCATGATATCATCATGTGGTATTTTTGTATGTGGAAAGGTTCCATGATCATAAAATTCTGCCGTTTGTGGGAGATGATAGTTGCCAAAACTATCCGTAATATTTGATGGGGTGTTTGCAATGAATTTAATATTCTCTGGAGGGTCTATTCCTTGGGGTCCTGAACTAATAATCGAAATATCAAGATCCTTTATAACTTGAAGTGTGTCGTCATTGTATTGATGCATTGGCGGAACAAAACTAGTAGAATTTACTCCCCAAAGACTTTGCATTTTGGATTGACTTAATTCCATTAAATTTTTTTGTGCTGCAAAATCAAAGTTAGTAAAATCTTCGTGATTATATCCGTGTAATGTTAATTCAAAATGGCCAGATTGTTGGCCTTGCTCAACCTTATCGACTATAGTCTGATCAAAGCCAACACCATTAAGAATTATTGATAAACTAACTTTCTCATCTTCATTGATGAAGGTATCCATTACCGCAATTCGTGCTGGAGTTAGGTAAAAATCCTGTACATCAACAAAACGAAATATTACGCAATCACACGATTCAGCAGACGCAGGAACTACAGATATCATCATAAAGACAAAAATTGAAAATAAGGGAATTAAAATAATTGTGGGTTTTTTAAAACTAGAAAAATTTTTAGCCAAATTTGCCCACTATTTTTTTGTGAAGTGTGATAAAATGTTTTCCCCAAATTTAAAAAATTACACAAACAAAATTTTTAAGATTATTTTTTGTTTTGATATATTTGTGTACAATTATTGAACAAAAATTGTAATAAAAAAAAGTTACATTTTTCTTAAATGAGGATTAAATTAAAAGGGGTAATTGTTACAATGTCTTCCAAATTTTAAAATATTATAAAAGCAACCCAATCAAATTTTCAGTACGTGTATTTCTAATTATTACAAATCATTTACTTTTAAGAAAGAGTAAATTGTTTTTTTTGCATTCTTGATAGCGGTTTCTATTAATAACTCACCGGCTTTTTTATCTACAATTATTTTTTTGTCTTTTAAGATAAATTTTTTTGCCATTTTAACAAGTTCTGGATGACGTTCACGTAATGATTTATATTTTTCTCCCCCTAATTCTGGGAGTACGTACCCGCCCAATCCCATTATTGCCGGATTTTCTTTTAGAGCCTGGATTGGATCTTTTCTAGCTAGATTGTTTATCTTTAGAAGGTTTTTCTTGTCTAATAATCCCAGATAATCTGCAACCGAGTGTTCTGCATGATCCGCATGAGTAATTTCTAATTTTCCAAATTTTTTATGTTTAATACTAATTTTGCTAAATGGCGGAAGATACAAAAATGGCACATTTGTAATACGTGCAATCTTTTTTTGTTCCTCTATCAGATAATTATTTCCTCCATGGCCACTGACTAAAACGATACATGATGGAGATGGCAACCCAAGTTTACTTCTTTTTTGCAACTCATTTTTAATGTCAGAAATTATTCCGTTAATCACAACTTTTTTTTCCATAACTCCGGGATTCCAATCTTTGGCATTCTTTCCTTCACGATCGCCACAATAAGGAAGATGTCCGATGTAATCACAATTAATCTCTTGGGATAACCTGATAGCTAAATGACGTGCGATATAATCGTCTATATTAACAGGAAGTGCTTTTCCATGATGTTCAAAATATGCTCCAATCGAGAAAATTTTAATACCATAACTATTCATTTTTAGTTTAGATAGCTGCATTTTCATTTTAATTATAATGGGATTAAGAATTAATTTCTTTTCATGTAAATAATTATAGATGAAAAGATAGAAGAATTTTGGGATACATTGTGCATAATTTCATGCGGAAGAGGGGTGATCCTATTTTTATTGACAGTCAATAAACTCGTTAACACTTCAAAACATGTAAAATTTATTGGAAATCGATAGAGTGTTTGCCATTTTTGGGGTAAACTCTTTGATTTTTTTTGGGAAGGATGAGAATCTAAATTGTAACAAATCATTGTTACAAAATAAACTATTTTTTATTTTCTATTAAAATATTAGTAGATATTTTAGACAATTATCGCATGACATTATATTTTTCAAATAAATTACTAGTTGTGACTTTGGCTCTAATTCTTCTTGCCGATTCATCACTCATCGCATTTGCTCAAAGTGATTTTACGCAAAAACAGGTTGATTCTGGACAATATAACTTTGCAAACTCTATTGGTCTTGGTGAAGGTGTCTCGGCAGATGGTACTTCAAAAGTTTTACCAGCGCCATTGGAATACTCCGATAATAAATCACTTGACATGTCGGCAGCCCAAGGACAGCCAAGTGTACTAAATGGATGTAGATGTGTTGTGTTTAAAATGGATGACGCACAAGATTTTTTCGTCAATACTGTACAAGTAGCTGTTATGGATGAATTTACACAGAGAGGAGACCTAATCTCAATTGGGCCAATATTCTCAGGTTTTGGTGACGATCCAACTGTGGTTGATGCTGTTGTAACAGGGGTCAGTTCTGGATTATTTGAAATTTTTAATCATGGATGGTTTCACAATGATTTTTCACTTGAATCTTTAGCAAATCAAACATCTCATCTTCAACTAGGACAGGATAAAGCAGAGTTACTTTTTGGAAGCAACTTTACAATTTTTGTCCCTCCTTTTAGTACCTTTAACAATGACACACTAGACGCATTGGTTACCACTGGGTTTGAAACAATCAGTTCTGAGGTTGATGTTGATCCTGATCCGCACTATATAGCAGATGGCGTTAGTAAAATTTTGGATTCTAGAGGACTATCCCATTTACCTTCAGATGTGTTTTTCATCAATTTTAACGAGGATCCTCCAGTTAGAATTTCAAATGCTCAGATTTTAGCAGATATAGATACCAGTATAGCTACCAGAGGATATGCAGTGGTAACTTTACATCCACAACATATTGCTCAGACATTTCCAAATGGAACTTTCATTAATGCACCAAATGCTACTTTAATGAATGATCTTAGGACAATTATTGATGGAGTACATTTAAAAAATTATCCTATTCGAACATTTAGCCAAGTACTGGCCTTTAATGGAACAGTTTCAATCGGTAACGTAATTCAAGCAGAAGGAAATACCGGTCCAAACACTATTTCATTTGACGTAACCCGCTCTAACACTAGTGGCTCAATGTCTGTAGATTGGACCACAGCAGATGGAACTGCTGTATTGACATCTGATTACACTGCAGATTCAGGTACAATAAACTTTGAAGATGGCGGTGTTTTAACAAAACAAGTTGATGTGACTGTAAATGGTGATACCACAGGAGAACCAGATGAGACATTTAATGTTGATTTATCCAACTGTGTCGGATGTACAATTTTTGTTGCTAACGGAACAGCTACCCTAACAAATGATGATTTACCAGGCATTATAATAAACGATGTAACTGAGGTCGAAGGAAATACAACTCCTAACAACTTTGTATTTACTGTAACACGTTCTAGCAATATTGGCACTCCATCTGTAGACTTCACAACATCAGATGACACTGCAATATCTCCAGGTGATTTTACTGCACTACCTGTTACTACAATAAACTTTGTAAATGGTGGTGCATTAACTCAAACAGTCACCGTACCTGTCGTCGGTGATACTACTATAGAACTAGATGAGACATTTAATGTTGATTTATCCAACTGTATTGGATGTACTATTACTGATCCTCTAGGAGTAGGTACAATACAAGATGATGACACTGTAAATGATCTTGATCTAGATGGTATACTAGATGAATTTGACACTGAAAATATAATCTCCTTATCAAAAACTATCACCGCTTCACACATAGTTCAAGATGTAACAGTGCAAAACGGAGTAGTGCTTACCATTCCCAATGGAGTAACCTTGATCATAACTTCAGGCCATAATCTCCTTATTCAATCAGGTAGCGGAGTGCTAGTAAAGTCAGGTGGGGGTTTGCAAGTTTTTTCCTAATTTCCAAGCCAAATTGATACGAAATTAATCGTCAAAACTTTTCTGGTCTCAAAAAGATTGAATGTAGATTCTTTTTGTTATCCAACGAGAGTTGAATCTTGACTCATTAATGACTCTTGACGAATTAAAATTCAAAAGAATTATTTTATAATTTAATTATTTTTTGGGGAGGCCGTAAAGGTCAAAATTGATGTAAAACTCTTCAAAAAGCTCTAAACTACTAACATTTTGCTGAGTAGCTTGTCTAATCTGACAACTCTGGCCGATAAATCGTAATTTTTAATAAAAAATTAAATGAATCCTACTGAGCGAAAACTTCTTGATAAATTAGATAAACTAGTATTGGGATCGTCTGGGGAAGAGTTTAAAAAAATTCAGGAAATTGATCTTCTAACCCAAATGGATGGAAAGTCCTTTTATGAGTCATATGTGAATTCGTCTTCTTTAGAAAATCGAAGCGTTAAACAAGAATCCAGAGAACACAAAAAATAATCCATTC
>DATKZR010000114.1:0-23595 GCA_035527875.1 Nitrosopumilaceae archaeon
CACTCCAATAATTGAAATAGTAAATGTAGTAGCATCAGCTACCATAGATCAAAAACTCGATCTAATTAAAATTCAAGAAAAATTTCCCGACGTTGAATATCATCCAGAACAATTCCCTGGTGCTGTATTTAGGTTAAAATCTCCAAAGACTGCTACCTTGCTTTTCAGTACTGGAAAAATGGTTTGCACCGGCTCAAAATCAGAAGAGATGGCAAGAAAAGCTGTAAAAACTGTAGTTCAAAAATTAAGAAAAGAGGGAATTAAAATCAAAAAAGACGCAGTTGTAACTGTACAAAATATTGTATCCTCGATTAACTTAGGAGGGCGAGTCCATTTGGAAAAAGCTGCAAGAACTGTTCCACGAAGCATGTACGAACCTGAACAATTTCCGGGAGTAATTCATAGAATGATTGATCCTAAAACTGTAATTTTAATATTTTCTTCAGGAAAATTGGTGTGTACGGGGGCCAAAACTGAAAAAGATGTTTATCGTTCAGTAAATAATCTTCACAGTCTTCTTGAAGAGAAAGACTTGATGTCATATGATTAGATTTGTATTCTTTCATACAAAATTTCATGGTTTATTGAGGTTTATGGGTTCCAAGAATACAAAAAATGGAAAGATCATAATACGGATTTGAAATGATTTTTGTGCAATCACATTTACATGGACATTTTTTTTGTTGTAATATCATCAAATTATTCTTGCACTAATTCTTTATCTTCTTCAATAGTATCAAAATCTGTTCTGTCACATTGAGGACAATTAGATATTTTTACCCCTCCAGCTTGAGTTGAAAAGACATTCCCGCATGTTTTACAGACACGTAATTCACTAAAAGTAACCATTACAAATAATCAAAATTAATTTTAAATAAACAAAATTGATGATTACTAACTCTGAAAATGTATCGCAATATTCTGATTTGCAACATTTCTCGCTTGATAATGACTTTAGTTATGGCGCATTTTCTAGGCGTCAAAGGGGGGGAGTGTCTTTTTATCGACTGTCAGTAAAAAAGACACTCCCCGCTTTGTGCGTAATTTTTCCAGAGAGACTAAAGGGTGACGATGGCATGATTTGTTGGAAATCTACAATATCAAAAAAATAAAAAAGAAAAAATGGGGTTTAAACCTCAAGGTTTCTAAAAAAGCAGACTGATATGTCATCACTACCACTAGTGTCAAGTTCTACATCGAAAAATACACCGTCAGTGTGTTTGTCAACATGACCTTTCAGACTACCCTGTGAATGCAGGAAAATTACTTCCCATTCATTATCTTCAAATGTAGTTGGATCTTTGTCGGGACCTGCGCCATAATGACAGACTCTAATGTCTGCTTTAGCATTTCCATTTGGAGCTCCCATAGCGGCTGGTGCAAATGCACTCATTCCCATTACTACTGCAAACATTGCGATTGCAGATAATGAAATTGTTTTGTTCATGGGAGAACTTCAAAACATTTTATAGTTAAAGTCGTGTGCGTAACAAGTGTTTCTAACAGTTACGACAAATATTGTAGTACTACGAACAATATGAAATTATTTTTTAGAAAAGATGAAAATAAAATTAGTATGAAATATCTCTAACAAACATAAAACTAAATAATCTAAATTTATTGAAAATTTATGCCAAGGTTTTTTGCGTGTCCAAACTGCATGAAAAATAAAAAACATGTTCCATTAGTTACCAATGGGGATTCTAGAATTTGTTCGGTTTGTCGAACAAATTTTCCGATCAAAAGTCAGATTTCTACTTTTTGAAAAATGTCATTTTTCATTTATTTTATCAATTGTTTTTATTTTTCATCGTTCCCATAAAATAATTTCAGTTCCTTAAGGGGAATTTGCTAATTAGTGCGATACCATCAACCTTTAGCGAATCCATACAGACTTGAAATTTAAATCCTAGGTTTCATGTTCCATCCCACAAAAATAATCAACTTATCCTATATTTCATAGGACTAAACCTAAAATTTGGATATTCATAGTGTCTAAGAATTAACTTGCTCTGCAAGTATCTGTTCAACTTCTTTTCTGTGGGTAATGCAATACAGTCCTGAGTCTTTGCATGCTGGGCATGACAAATACTTGTAATAGTTGATCATGAGAAAAATAATCGCTAATAGATTAAAAGAACTTTCTATCAAATCATACTAGAAAAAGTATTGTTTCTGTGAAATTTATTAGAAATATAATTTTTTGAAAAATAATTAAAGTAAAATCAAAAACTGAAATGTTCACAAATTAATTACACTATGGAATCTCCTTTAAAATTATTTTTTGGATCATATTTAAGTAAAATTACTTAAAATAAATGTTGGATGCAAGATTTTTGGGCAATATCAATAATTACAGGTTTGATTTTTGCAAGTATTTTTGGCTACGTCAGTACAGAGGCATACGGTCAGTTTGTATTTTCTCATAGTATTGATGGCTCATCACCAGACCCAAATGATCTAAGCAATCCTTGGGGAGTTGCAACTAATAGTAATGACGACATCATATTTGCAGACACTGGCAACGATCGTGTAGAGGTGTTTAATTCTACAGGTGCCTTCCAATTTGAGTTTGGAAGTAGTGGTAGTGGACCAGGACAATTTAATTTTCCAATAGATGTTGCAACTGACAATAGTGACCGAATCATAGTTGCAGATAAAACCAACTGTAGAGTTGGAGTGTTTAACTCCACTGGAGTGCTTGATTTTGAAATTGGAAGTTGTGGTAGTGGACAGGAGCAGTTTAGTAATCCACAAGGAGTAACAACTAACAGTAACGATGACATCATAGTGGGAGATGCAGGTAACGATCGCATTGTGATTTTTAATTCAACGGGAGGACATCAACTTACATTTGGCAGCGGAGGTTTTGCAGATGAGCAATTTGGTTTTATTGACGGGGTAGCAACAGATAGTCTGGATAATATTTGGGTAGCAGATTCTAGCCGTCATAAATTTAAGAAATTTGATTCAGCAGGAAATCATATTCAGAACTTTGGAGTATTTGGCGATGCTCCAGGGGAATTAAAAGATCCTAATGATATTGAAATTGATACAAGTGATAATGTTCTAATTGCAAATGGTAGAAACTGTCATGTCGACAAGTTTAACTCAACAGGAAGTTTTCTTTTGGAGTTTGGTAGTTGTGGAAGTGAAGATGGACAATTTTTTACTCCCAGAGGTGTGGCATCTGACAGCTCAAATGGAATTATAGTTGCAGCATCTGGTCATAGTTTTGATGTAAATGGAAACTTTAAGTTTGAGATTGGAAATGAAGGTTTAGGGCCATTTGATTCCCCAAATGGCATATCACCTGGAAATGGAGATAATATCATTGTTGCAGATAAAGACAGATTCAAAAATTATTTTTCGAATGGCACCCTTGATTTCCTGTTCGGAGAAACCGGTTCGGGACCAGGCCAATTCGATGATGCAATGAAAGCAGTTACTGACAGTAACGGAATTATCATAGGGGTAGATCGTATGAATGATCGTATTCAGAAATTTACTCCTGAAGGAAATTTTTTAACCCAGTTTGGAGGTTCAGGTGTTGAACCAGGTAAATTCATTGAACCTACCTCTATCGCAATTGATGATGATGATAATACTTATGTTACAAATACTGGAAATTTTCGCATTGATGTATATGATGTAAACTGGGATTTTATACGGTTTATGGGTCATACTTTTGATCCTGGACCAAATCAGGATATTTTTCCAGTCGGTATTGATGTTTTTAATGGTACAATAATAGCAACAGATCCGTTCCATCATCGTATAGTGAAATTTTTTACAAATGGAACATTTTCATCACAGTTTGGAAGTTTGGGAACAGCCCCAGGAGAATTTAATAACCCTACAGGATTAGTAATTGATGATAATGGCAACACCTATGTTGCGGATAGGGAAAATAATCGTATCCAGATATTTGATAAAAACTGGAATTTTATAGAGCAGATTAATGGTACTGGTAGTGATAGTAGTTTTATTCCGTTTGTACGTCCTTATGATGTTACAATTGATGGGGATGGAAACCTTTGGGTATTAAATAATGGCACAAAAACAGCTATTGCATTCACTGCACCTGATACTGATGCTGACGGAGTATCTGATCCCATTGATAACTGTCCAAGCATCTCAAACCCAAGCCAAACAGACACTGATTCAGATGGAATAGGTAATGTCTGTGATCCAACACCTGATGGAACTCCTACTCTCGAATGTGCCCCACCAATTTCAGGTGACTGGATGATAACAGAGAGTTGTACCATTTCTACAACTGTAATGGCGCCTGCAAGTGTGAGGGTTCAAAATGGTTCTCTAGTGAAACTTGATGGCCTAGGAAATTTGATACTCCCACCAGGTGAGAATATCATAATTTTCCAGGATAGTGGAATTTTAATAAAAGATGGCACTTTTATCAGGATCGGCCTCCCATGAGACAACTTATTCTAGTGTGATTTAGTCCGCAGATATGTTTGTCAGAGACAAAATTTTTGTTGTTGTGTTGGTATTCTACCCAAAATGTTTCAAAAATATGCCCTTAAAAATTAACATCCTGTATCCTTTGATTTTAAAAAATTCAAGTTTCGTTTATTTTGATTATTGTAACAAAGGTGAATTAATAGGGTCAGAGTAATTTATTGTGTAATCACCAATCATACAGCCACCGTCTCATCACACCCCAATTATTCCATTAAATCCAGTAGTTTTTGTGTTTTATTTCTAATTTCTGGAGTTATCTTTACTATGACCAAACCTTCATTGGGCTGACCATACATAACTACTGAATTTTGTGGCGCATAAATACAAATCGGAATTACCAAAAGATCCTCCTCCCCATGGACTATAATCCTAACAGGAGCCGGTGAGATGAATGCTTTTTTTATTGTTTCAATACTTTGATTAGTTATCTCTGCTGCAGGATTATCACATGTAAGGGCGGTTGAAACTTCGAAATTTTTTGGAATATTACGCTTTATTCTTTTTTCTTGACCATCGATAATCTGTAACGAAGGAATTAGACCAAAACCAAGCATCTTCTCGGTGGTTCTATCCCCTACTGAAATGATGTAAGAGCTTTCTGAGATATGTTTTTGAATATTTTTTTTGTTTACTTCATCCTCTAAAAGTAATATGCCCAGAGGAATTTTTAGTTTATCTCTTAAACTATCTGGTAATTTCAAAGAAATCAAAATTAAGTGGTATCTGCCTCGGGAGCAGCCTCATCTTTTTTATTTTCAGATGCCATTTCTTCTTGCAATTTTGAGGCAAGTATACTGCATTGTCCTGCAATATTTTTGGCCGCGCTTCTAAATGCGACAGCACTAGGAGAGTCAGGATTTGTGATCATTATTGGTTTTCCTGAATCAGAACCTGACATTATTCCAGAGTTTAATGGAATTTCTCCCAGGAAAGGAATTTTAAATTGCTCACTGATTCTTTTGGCTCCACCGTTACCAAAAATATAGTGTTTATCGTTGCAGTTGGGACAAATAAAATGACTCATGTTTTCTACTACGCCAATGATTGGAACATTTAGTTTTTCAAACATACCAATGGCTTTAACTGCCACGTTACTTGCAACTTCTTGAGGAGTGGTTACCACTAAAATTCCAGTAATAGGAATTGTTTGCGCAAGTGTTAATGGGATATCACCGGTTCCTGGTGGTAGGTCCACAATTAGATAGTCCAAATTAGACCAATTAGTATCAACTAAAAATTGTTTTAAAATTCCAGAAATGATTGGTCCCCTATAGATTGCAGCTTGATGAGATTGCTCAGCAAAGAAACCAAAAGACACCACCTGGAGTCCATTTGATATAGCTGGTTGTAGTTTGTTTTCTTCTACCTGCATAAATCCATCGTTCATGCCAAGCATTAGAGGAATGCTTGGGCCATAGATATCTGCATCAAGTAATCCAACTTTAGCCCCTGTTTGAGATAACGCCAAAGCCAAATTCAACGATACAGTAGATTTTCCAACACCACCTTTGCCGCTTGCAACACCGATAATATTTTTGACAGTTTTCATTGAGGTGTCGTCATCAAGTGAGCGACCCTCCATAACTTTAGCAGTAACCTTGAGATCAAAGTTCTTTACCTCAGACATCTCACTTATTACTCGTCTAACATCATCCTCAATCTCAACATTAAAGGGACATGCAGGAGTGGTAAGCTCTAAAGTAAATTTTAGATTACTGTCATTAAGCTCAAGGTCTTTAATCATCCCCATTGAAACAATATCTTTTTTCAAATCAGGGTCAATTACAGTACTGAGTTTTTCAAGAACTTGATCTATTCCAACCAATGGGTGAAAAAGCCATTTTACTTTATTTAAACATAATTCAAACTTCTAAAAATTTCCTCAAAATTTGTAAATATCATAAAATCTTTCTCAAAAACAACCTAAATTACCCAAAGATTCATAAATTGAAATTGGCGAAATTCATCAAAGTTGTTTTCTATATCTACACTAGGTGATGTCGTTAGGATCCCTCCAAGCTTGTTTGGAACAACTCTAAAGAAGGCAGCCTTGAATATTCTCAAAGAAAAGTACGAGAGTATGATTAATGTAGACTTGGGTTACATTATCATGATTTTAGATGCAAAGGTCGAAGAAATGGGTAAAATGATAGCTGGTGATGGAGGAACTTTCCATAAAGTTGAATTTGATGCCTTGACGTTTTATCCTAAACTTCAAGAGATTGTTAATGGAGAAATCGTAGATATCACAGACTTTGGAGCGTTTGTAAGAATTGGTCCAACAGATGCACTGTTACACTTGTCACAAGTTATGGATGATTATCTAAAAAGTGATGTAAAATCTGGAATGATTTTAGCAAATCAGAGTGGAAGAACCTTAAAAGTAGGATCAACTTTGCGAGCTAGAATCACTGCTGTTTCATTAGGTAAAGCAGCTACAATGGGTAAAATTGGAATAACGTGCAGACAGCCATTCCTTGGTGCTCATGAATGGATTGCAGAAGAGATCAAAAAGGCAGAAGGTGGTTCAGAAAAACCTGCCAAAGAAGCAAAAGCTGAGGCAAGTTAAAGATGGCACGAGAAATGGCGTGTAGAAAATGCAAGTTTGTAACGATTGGTAAAGTTTGTCCAAACTGTAAATCTTCAGATTTAACACCTGATTGGAACGGAGTAGTTTTAGTAGTAGAACCAACAAACTCACAAATTGCGGCAACTCTTGGGATTACTACAAAAGGCAAGTATGCAATCAAAGTAACATGAGAAATTATTTAAAAAAATAATTTACCAAATCATTAAAATCACAACTAAATCTTAGCACAATATTGGTCTTTAATTTAAGAAAAGAATTACAAAGTTTCCTTTCAGAAGATATAGGTAAAGGCGATATCACAAGTTCCCTTTTACCGAAGAAAAAAATATCGGCCAGGATAATATCTCGAGAAAAGGCAGTAGTTGCAGGAGTAAAATTTGCAAAAGAGATTTTTAACCTTAAAGGATGTAGAGTACGGATTTTAAAAAAGGATGGTCAAAAAGTAATCCCAAATCAAGCAATAATGATTATTTCAGGTGATGCAAGGCAAATTCTCAAATGTGAAAGAACGGTTTTGAATCTATTAACCAGAATGAGCGGCATCGCAACACAGACAAACAATCTGGTGGCAAAGATACCAAACAAGAAAACTAAAATTTTTGCCACAAGAAAAACGGCCCCAGGTCTTAGATTTTTTGATAAAGAAGCAGTAATGATTGGAGGGGGAGAAAAACATCGATTAAGATTAGATGAGATGGTCATGATAAAAGATAATCACATAGCAGTAAACAATTCCCTTTTAGGCCTAATAAAAAAAGCAAAAAGACGGTACAAAAAATTTGAAGTAGAGGTTGAAAATAATTCAGATGCGATTTTAGCCGCTAAAGAAGGAGCTACAATAATAATGCTTGATAATTTTTCACCAGGACAAATTAAAAAAACAATTAAGAATCTAAAAATGGAAAAACTCCGTGACAAGGTTAAACTAGAGGCCTCAGGAGGAATCACTTCAAAAAATATTTCTTATTATGCAAATATAGGAGTAGATATAATTTCAGTTGGAAGCATTACCAATTCGGTAAAGGGAATAGACATGAGTTTAGAAATCTAATTATTTTTTGCAGATTCTATTTTTTCTAACAATTCTACTACAGATTTATTTTTGGGATCAATTTCCTTAATGGTGTCACAGCAGCTAATCGCTTGTTTAAAATTTCCTAACCTAAAATAGGAATTTGCATTTAGAATCAAAACTTCAACATCATGTGTAGCTATTTGGAGAGACTTTTCAAAAAATGAAATTGCGATTCGGTATTTACCTTTCATGTAATATATCCCACCAATAATAAAAAGAACATCGTTTTCATCAGGATTTTTTTTTAGAATTTCAGATCCTACTCTCAAAGCAGAGTCGTATTTCTTTTCTTTGACTAATTTTCGTAATTCTTTCTTTTTTTTCGAAATATTTTTTTTCCCAGGATCCTTTGATCCTAGTCCGAACAATCCAACCAACTTATCATGAACTAAATTTACCCAAATAATACCCTTAATGAGGCTAGAATTTTAAATATTTGGCAAATCTTAGTTCAAGAATTTTAGAGTTTAACTAATTTCAAGCATTCTGTTTATAGCTAATCTTGCCTTGTCTGCTATTTCTTTTGGTACAGTGACTTCATATTTGTCTTCTACAAGAGAATCATAGACTTTTTCCAAAGTATTCATCTTCATGTGTTGACATTCAGCTTTGTCTGATGCTGGGACAAATGTTTTTCCTGGATTTTGCTGTCTCATTCTATATAATATTCCAGTTTCAGTTGCAACTACAAAGTTTTTTGCTTTAGAATCTTTAACGTGATTTAACATTCCCTCAGTCGAAAGAATTGAAACTCTTCTATCATCAAAACTTCCAGATGCCAAATCATACAACATTGGAGTGGTACAACTGCACTCTGGATGGATAACAAATTCAGCGTCTTTCATAGCATCCAATTTCTTGGTTATATCATCAGGAGTAATACCTGCATGAACATGACATTCACCTGCCCAAATACGCATATTTTTCCTTCCTGTCATCTTTGCAACATAAGAACCCAAAAACATATCAGGTAAAAACAAAATTTCTTTGTTTTCTGGTATTGACTTTACTACATTTATTGCATTTGAGGAGGTACAACAATAATCCAATTCCGATTTTATTTCAGCTGTGGTGTTTACATACCCAACTGTAATTGCACCAGGATGTTGTTTTTTCCAATTTTTTAATTCGTTTAAAGTTATAGAGTCAGACAGGGAACAACCTGCTTTTAAATCTGGGATCAATACTTTTTTGTGAGGACTAATGATAGCAGCAGTTTCGGCCATAAAGTGGACACCACAAAAAAGAATTGTTTTCTGCTCAACCTTTGCTGCCTGTCGTGATAGACCTAAAGAATCACCTGTAAAATCTGCAACGTCCTGAATACCAGGAATTTGGTAATTGTGAGCAAGAATTACTACATTTTTTTCTTTTTTTAGACGTAAAATATTTTCTCTTAATTTTGAAGTATCTTGAACTAACATTATCTATTTAAAAATGGCTTTTTAGAGAATTTAAAGACTAAGAAGATGCCCATAATTCTATCAAACATTGGCAATACCGACAATTTTTGCCATATTATGTACCAATATCAATTCCATCAGAACAGTATTTTCTTAACGTTTCAATCGCAGATAAAATTGCCAATCTGCTAGTTTTTGGATTGTTAGAGTCAGGATAATTTTCTATGGTAAAAGTCATTTTTCCAAAATTACCAGATGCTTCAATGTGATGTGTATTCTTATCAGTACTTGGGTCTGCAACAATTTTGACTTTAGTCTTTTCACTACCAATTCCTGTAAGAGAAAGTAAAGCTGCAACGTTGATGTTTGCAGGAAATAATGAAACAGCTTCTTTAGCATTTCCGTTGAAAATCACAGTTTCGGAATCAAGAGAATCTAAATTAATGTCAGAGGTTTCAAAAAAAATTGCACCTTTTAGTGATCGTGGATGTTTTGTGGTGGTAATTGATAGAGAATCTAATTCGTTCTGAACGGATTTAATTCCATCCAAGCCCGCAATCGCACCAGATGGAAGAAAGATTGTTTTTTTAAAATCTCTACATGCATCTGATAAAATTTCATAAACAGATTCATCAAGTAATGCACCAGCGCTCATAATCATCAAATCTTTTTTATTTTGCAGTACACTCAATGCAATATCTTTTACTGCATCCTGAGATGCAGCTTCCACTACAATATCAATATGATTTGAAGATAATAGATGAGGATTTTCAACAATAACAGGTTTATTTGTTAATTGTTCAACTAGTTTTGATGATGCTTCTTTTGACCTATCATAAATATGGGTGAGGGTGGCAGGAATTTTTCCAGAGTCAATTGCCAAAGCTATCTGGGTGCCAATAGATCCACATCCTAACAATCCAATTTTCTTCATTGAGATAAACTAGAAAGTATTACCTAATTAATTCTAGTCCATTTAACGCCAAAACAAGAGATTCTAACCGGAAAAACAATTGCTAATTATAACTATTTCTAAAATAGAAATTAAAAGATGTCAAATTGAGGGATTTCTTTGAGATCTATTATTTTGAGGCGTTTTGTATCTTTAGGAGTGGATTTTGTGTCTGATTGTAAGATAACAAGTAGAATTTATCATTAATCTATTTATGATAAAAAACAGAAGGATGAATATGTTATTTAAAAATAAAGTTATTTTTGGACTAGCCCTATTTTTGTTATTTTCTCTAACAATGCCTGTAAATGCAGAAGTAGATGCACCAAAAAAACAATTGAAAAAAGGCATACCAATTGAAGACATTGTTTGCAAGACAGGTCTTGATTTGATAATTCGAAATAATGGCGCCCCTGCTTGTGTCAAGCCCACCACAGCTGAGAAATTTCAAAGTTTAGGTTTAGCAATTATCCCAATTAAGATTGAAGATGTGGGAAATAAAACAGAGCAATCCCCATTAGCTAAAGATACATCTGTTAAATTTACAGATGCACAAAATGAAATTGAAACCATCCCTGCTTCGGGTGGATCTTTTGTGAATTTTTACATCACAGATGATGATTTGAATATTGCACATTCCGGAGTGGAGATAATATCTACCTCAGGATTGCTTGAATTTACAATCAATGGGATATCAGTTGATGGTCCTGAAAGAATGATTGAGACAGGTCCTGATACTGGAGTATTTTATGCAAAGTTGCAGCTGCCTGAAACAATTAACGGAAGACCTGTTAATCAGGAAGACATTGTGGAGGTCAGATATTTGGATGAATCAGATGCAGCGGGGGAAAAACGAATTCTTGTAAAATCAATTCCTTTGCAAAAAACATATGCCCAAATTCAAAGCTCTGCAGGTAAAACAAGAATAGGTCATGAGTTTATTGTACGTCTTTACGAACCTGATGCAAATAGAGATTCTCAAGATGTTGACAGAATTCCAATAAACCAATTAGAATATCGGGGAGAAGGAGGAATAAGAATAACTCTTGCAAATCCAAGTTTTGATGCAAATTCTAGCTATCTTTTAGAAACAGGAGAAAACACTAGCATCTTTGAGGTTAAAATTAAGATTCCTCGGGAACTTGATGGAGAAGTGGTCCATATTGGAGATTGGTATGAAATAAGATACATCGATACTTCAACCCCTTCTGGAACAGAGGAGAAAATTATTCTTAAAGGAAAAATTGGATGACACAAATTTTTTAAAATTAATTTAGAGACAAAAATATACTCGAGATTTTGCATGTAAATATTGGAAATTGGGAATCTAGCTATAGGGATAGGGTTGGTAATAATGGGAATAATTATTGTGTTTGTAGGGCATTATTTTAGCAAAAAAATTGGAATTTTGCATGTGATGATTTACTTTATGGCATCATTCGTGTTATTGACTGGAGTTTTGTTACTTTTTGCGTATGACAAACCTTCGATTTTTTTCTGAAACAAGTTCTATTTCATCAAAAACTTGTCAGGACTTGCAGAATGCTCTTTAATCATATGTTCCATAAATTCAGACTCTGCCGTTGATCTAAAAGTACAAAGAGCACAATCAAAAATTTCCTGATGAACAATGTTCTTTGCCTTTGATGCGGCTCGTGCTACAAGAATTGTTAGCATTACTGCAAACGCTGTAACAATTAAGGCATAAATAATCATTGGACCCAAAGTTTCTGCAGTTCCAAATACTTCTTTAAAAATTTTGGTGATGGCCTGATTCCAAGCTAGAGCCGCTACCAACCCAAATGCAGGAGTTATGAGCACAGCTAACTTGTCTAAAATTTCTACTTTTATCGATGTTTTAGGTTCTGACAATTTAAATTATCCACCCTTAGACAAGGAAGAATTCAAAATCATAGTTATTTTAAAGGGTTGTCGGATATTAATAAAAAAATCCCCTCTATGAAATTACTAGATAAATTTAAAATCATGAGGTTATTTGTTTGCTTTTGCGTTTGATGCAGCTCTTGCAACTACTATAGTTAGAATAACTGCAGCTATTGTAACAGCGATTGCGTAAATTAGCATTGGACCTACAGCATCTGCACTTCCAAAGATTTCCTTGAATACTGCTTTGATTGCTTCATTCCAAGCTAAGGCTGCGACTAAACCAAAAGCAGCAGTCACTAGTGCTGCTATTTTATCCAATACCTCTACTTTTAGAGGAACTGGTTGTGCTTCATCGGCCATTGTAAAGACCGACCAAAATCATTCACATTAAAACATTTTCTAAAATAGGACAACCTAATTTTTTAAATTATAAAATTTTAGCCTCATAATTTATTTCCATAATTGGGAAATTAAAAAAAGCATACTTCGTTGGTCAATATTCAACATAACCTAAAGATTTTATTCAAAAAAACTAACCATCTATGTGCTTAATTCAGTTTACAAGGATGCCATATTGAACAGAGACAAAATGTTATCTGTTCTAAAAGGTCCAAAATTTGAGCAAATTCTTCAAAAAGCCAGAGAAAATTGGGTAGATTATGAGCCCATAAAACATCAATCAGTGATTGCGGGAATTGATTCAAGTTTTAACAACACCAAATTTCAGGGAATAGAGCTTTGGGCAGTCACCGCAGTTTCCATAAAATCTGATGGGGAGATACTTGCTGATCTGCATGATTCTGGTTTGGGTTCTGACATTGACATATCAAGAATCGCTAGTAAAATGGAGATTGATGCATGTGAGACAACAGTTGATGAAGTAGATTTGGTTTTAATGGATGGATCCCTTCATTCTCAGTTTATGACTAGACAGGCAACCTTAGATTCCTTAATGGTCAAAACTATGAAAAAGAAAAATAATGTTATTTTCATAGCAAAAACATCAAATACAAAAAAACAGTTTGAAAAGCTTGGCTCCCTTGCAGGAGATATTTTTTATTACAATCACATAACTAAAGGTTCTGGATTTTCAAAGTTATTTGTTGAAAAAAGATATGGGCATGACAAAATAATAGCATCTACCTTTGTAAGATTAAGTGAGTCAACACCAATTATCAAATTAGAATTTCTAGGGGAAGATCATCCTGAAAATGAAATTAAAGCCGTGTTAAACAGATTGTACAAAAATAGTGTCGGAGGATATCCATACGCCCTAAAACTTGCTCACAATAACTGTAAAATATCTGATAAAGAACTTGCAAAGATGGTAAGTCTTTTGGGATTAAGTAATGAAATTGGATCAAGGGAGGTTCTAGGATGAGCTTAGGTTATGTAATAGGAGAATCAAAACCAACTTTTGTCACTGCTCTAACATCAAGACCTCTTTCCGTTGGAGAATATGTCATAATTGATACTGAAGAGGGGAAAATATTAGGATTGGTTGAAAAATCAAAAATTTCAAGTGCAGCCTTTACTGACGTTAGAAATTATGATGAAGCAGCAGAAAGTATTGAAATTGCAGAAATTAACAAAAGAGATAAAACATTTACGGCAAACATTGGAATTTTAGGGTTTTTAGATAATTTACAGAAGGGCCAGTCAATTATTCCTGCAATACCCCCCATTCCAGGCACAGAAATAACTCAACCAACAAAGCACGAGTTGGAGACGATTTTTAGCTCTGAAAAAGAAGGTTGGGTAAAAATTGGGAATCTCTTAAGAGATAAAACAATTGAAGCTAAAGTCAATTTAGATAAAATCGTCTCTAGACATCTAGGAATTTTAGCAATGACAGGAATGGGAAAAAGTAATCTGGTTTCCTTGATTACGAAACAAATTGGGAAACTTAATGGAACTGTAATCATATTTGATTATCACAATGACTACACTACATTAAATATTCCTAGAATCAATGTTGTTGATGCAAAAATTAATCCAAGATTGTTAGATGCAGATCAATTATCAGAGGTATTAGAAATAAGAGATGGAGCCAACGTCCAACAAAGAGTATTACGAATGGCTTTTACAAAAAATGTAAAAGAATCCAAAGAATTTTGGAGCAAATTAGAAAATGAATTAGAATTTATCGTAAATGCTGAGGATAAAAAATTAAAAGAAATAAGGACCTCGGCCTATCGAGTACAGGACATTGTACAGGAGGCTCAAAAAAGATTTGAGGATATTTTAGATCCTGACATGGGAGACCCAGTTAGCTTCATAAAAGAAGGGAAACCCAATATACTAAACATTTCAGAGCTGTCAGAAAAACAGGCCAATGTAGCAGTTGCATTTTACTTACAACAATTACTAAAAGATAGAAAAGATGCAAGCATAGCAAAACATGGAAGATCGAAAAGAAAAAGGAATTACCAGTTTCATTCACCAATTTTTGTAATAATAGAAGAAGCCCATGTTTTTATTCCAAAGGACCATGATACTAGTGCAAAGTATTGGGCAGCTAAAATTGCAAGAGAAGGAAGAAAATTTGGTTTGGGTCTTGGAATCGTTTCTCAAAGACCTAGGAGCGTTGATCTTAATGTTCTCAGCCAGATGGGGTCTTTTGCGATAATGAAGATAATTCAAGAAGATGACCAACGCCAAATAGCCTCAGCTACAGAATCCACTAGTCGTGAATTGATTTCTCAATTAACTTCGCTAAATGTCGGAGATGCCATACTTGTTGGCCAATGGACCAATCTACCATCTTTAGTTCATGTTGATGAGGTCAAAGAGAAGATAATGGGCTCTGATCAAAGTGCGGTAAATGCTTGGGCAAACGCTGAAAAGATGAACGAGATTGCCATAGAATCTACACAGGGATTAGTTCAAAAAGATTTGTTATTAGATTAAATGTTATTTTCACATATTTCAGATTTGCATTTGGGATTAGTACAGTATGCCTCAGAAGAGCGAGAGCAAGATGTCTACCAAGCTTTCAATGAAGCAATAGATACAACAATTAAGGACCATGTAGAT
The DNA here is from genome assembly GCA_035527875.1 of Nitrosopumilaceae archaeon. Taxonomy (GTDB): domain Archaea; phylum Thermoproteota; class Nitrososphaeria; order Nitrososphaerales; family Nitrosopumilaceae; genus Nitrosomaritimum. The sequence continues at coordinate 15,429 of DATKZR010000114.1, forward strand.
TTTGTAATATTTGCTGGAGACATATTCCATGTACCCACCCCCAGTGGAACTGCAATTGTTCAAATGGCAAATGCTCTAAAAAGATTAAAACAAAACAACATAGACTCTTTTTTCATTTTAGGAGAACATGATATTAGTAGAATTCGCTCAACACCTATCCCTTATGTATATCACAACTTAGAATTCTCAAAATATATTGGACAGGGAAAACCCATCGAATACAAAGGAGTGCTCTTAGCCGGTTTTGATAAAATTAGAAAAGCTGAGATTCCAAAGTTCGAAGAAAAATTTGCCGAAGTTGATAAAATAGCTAAAAAACATTCTGGCCACAAAATTTTAGTGCTTCATCAAGGAATTACTGAATTTAATAAATTTGCAGGAGAATTACAATCAACTGATCTTCCAAAAAATTTTACATACTATGCAATGGGGCATCTTCACGACACCGATATAAGAAATTTTAATCATCTAGGAGGGCCTGTCGCATATCCAGGATCAATTGAACTTACAACAAGCGAGGGGATTAAAGAAACCAAAAAGGGATTCTTCGAGGTAGATATTTCAGAAAAAGAAGCAACCCCAAATTGGATTAAGTTAAACACTAGGCCGCAGTTTTCCTTCAAAACAAACTATGAGGAATTGGCGCAACAAGTCGATGAGATTTCTGAAAAGATTTCAACATTTGGAAGAAAGCCCATTGTAGAGATAAAAATTCAGGGTGAAAACATTGAAACTGACCATATTCAAGCCCAGATTGGTCGACTCCAGGCTCAAACATTGAGATGTGTTTGGAGAATTATTTCAAAGGAGGTTTTGGATTCATCTGTATTTCTCAATAGGCCAAATGTGATTGATGATGAGATGTTCAGATTGTCAGTAGATGTATTAGGATCTGAGCAAATTGCAAACTTTGCCATCAAGGAGCTCCTTCCACCTTTGGCACTAACCCAAATCAAAGAAGCAACACAGGTGGTTTTAGAAAGTTTTGAAAAATTCAAAAAGGAGAAAAAATTATGATAACATCAATAGAACTGGGGGATTTTTTATCACACTCTGAAACAAAATTAGATTTTGAAAATGGAGTGACGGTTTTTGTGGGCAGCAATGGTGCAGGTAAATCAAGCATAATAGATGCCTTAACTTTTGCATTATTTGGTCAACATACAAGGAAATCCAATAAAGGGTTGATAAAGCGTGGGGCAACTCAAGGATTTTCAAAAGTAGAGTTTTCAATAAATGGGAGACAGTACGAAGCTGTTAGAAAAGTAGACAGTAAAGGAGGATTAGCAGCAAAGTTTTCTGAAAAAGTCAAAGATGGAATTCTAGAAATTGCAGCCGGAGAAAGAAAACAATTTGGGGAGTCAATGACCCATGAAATAGAAAAAATAATTGGTTTGAATTTCGAAAAACTAAAAATTGCGTCTATCGTTCAACAAGGAGAACTTAATTCAATAATCAGATCTAAACCAAAGGAATTCAAAGAATTACTTAATGCAGTAATTGGTATCGATAAGCTTGATGTTGCTTCAAATTCCATGAAAGAAGTAACAAAAGAATTTCGTGAAAAGATAAGAGACGAGATAGGATATGACGATACTCACACAGATATTCTATTGAGAGACTTGGATAAACACCAGAGTGAACTCCACGAAGATAGACCCAAAAAAGAACGTCTAAGAGATGAACATGAAAAATTACAACAAGAACTCACAAAATTACGTCAAGAGATAGAAGAAGATACTCCAAAAATTGATAAAATAAAACAATTAGAATTAAGGAAGCAAGAGTTGCAAGATTATGCTAAAGAGGCAATCCTAGAAATTCAGCAAGAAATTGCTCAAAATGAGCGTAAAATACAAGATTGTGAGGGATGTTTTCAAAACGCAGAGCTTAAACCCACTTTAGAATCAAAGATTGAAAAAGTAGATTCTGCCGTGGAGGAGACACAAAATAAAATTCAAGAATTATCTAATCAAGTGGCCTCACTTAAGGAAAAACTGGTGCTTGCCGCAAAACTTCAGTTACAAGATAATAAATGCCCGGTTTGTGATTCGGAGGTTGAAAAACTTAACCCGTTATTTCAAGAAGAACATCTAAAGGAGGAACTTGTTTCAATTCAGGCACAAATAGTTTCTACTAAAAAAGAACAAGAAATGTACACTAAGAAACGATTAGAATTTGCAGGAAAATTACAAAATGCAAGAGATGCAGAAGCCATATTGAAAGCGTACTCCATTAACAATGAAGAGGAATTAAAAAAAATTAAAGAAGAAATTGAAGTAAAAAAAACAAATGTCCAAAAAATTCCTTTCGCCTCAAACAATAATCTTTTGGAAATTGCTCAGATCGATTCACATTCAAAGACAATTTTTGAAAACATTTCCAAATTGGAAGAAGAAACAAAAGGATTTGATGAAAATAAATTCATAGATCTCAAAAATTCTATTAATAAAAGACAAGCAAAACTTTCAGAGATTGATCAACAATTGGGAGCAATAATGGGGAAAATTTCAAAAAATGAGGAACAAGTAAAAATATTTCAAAAAGCAATAACCGAATTAAAAACCGTGAAAGAATACATGGTTCAATTAGATTCTATCCAATCAAATATTTTTAGCAGAGACGGTTCTGTCGCGACTAGTTTAAGATCATGGGCACTAAATACCATTTCAACAAAAGCCTCCGAATATCTCACTCTACTAAATACAAAAATTCAAAGAATACAGCTATCAGAAAAAGCAAGAGACATCACCATTAATTGCTATTCCAAAAAAGAGGTTCTAGATTTAGAATCTCTAAGCGGAGGCGAACAAGTAAGTGTTGCCTTAGCATTGAGACTTGGGATGGCTAAACTTTTGGGCTCATCAAATCTTAACTTAATGGTACTTGATGAACCCACCACTCATCTCGATGCTGAAAGGAAAAAATCCTTGGTAGAAGTGTTATCCCAACTATCAAATATTTCAAATTCTGAGATACCAATGCAATTCATCATAATTACCCATGATGCAGAAATATTCGAGGATTCCACTGTTGAAAAAATTTACAAATTTGAATCAACAGAAAAAGGAAGTAAGGTTACCGCCCTCTAGATATTTAGCTGACAACTACTTTACCAGTCATCCAAGGATGAAGCATACAATGATAATCATATTCTCCAGAATCAGTAAATGTATAATCCCAGGATTGATTTACCATCAACATTCCTGAATCAAATTGTCCATCATGGTTTAATGATTCTCCACTGGTAACGGTGTGAGCTGCAGAATCAATATTAGTCCAAAGGACATTGTCGCCCGAACTAATCTCTACTTGATAAGGAAGATAGCATTCTTTTGTTTCTTCACATCCTGGTGCACCTGAACCTAGAGCCATTACAACTTCTGCAGGACCAGATGGTCGCGCTTCAACTATTGGTTCTTCAGTAGATGAATCTTCTGAAGACTCCTCTGGAACTACAATCATTTCTTCTACTTTATTTACAATTATTTCTCCAGTCATCCAGGGATGCACCATACAAAAGTAAGGGTATGTTCCAGCATCATCAAAAGTAAATTCAAAAACATTTCCTGACATAAACAAACTACTATCAAAAACCCCTGATGGGCCATCAGCTGAACTGCCTGCAGTTACTGTATGTGCTGCAGTGTCATCATTACTCCAAGAAATAGTATCACCCATCCAGATCTCTATCGAGTACGGAAGATAACATTCGCTTGTCTCTTCACATCCTGGAACTCCACTTCCTTCTGCTAATGATACAATGTGAATTTGAGGAGCTATAGGAACTGCCATAGTTGGAGTCACGGGTGTTGGTTCTGGTGTTGGTTCTGGTGTTGGTTCTGGTGTTGGTTCTGGTGTTGGTTCTGGTGTTGGTTCGGGTGTTGGTTCTGGTGTTGGTTCTGGTGTTGGTTCTGGTTGGACAGCAGAGCATTCACCTGGATGAGATAACTCAACATTTGCAAAATGTAGTGTGCATAAATTACCATATGTCTTCCCATCCATTCCACATTGAGGTACCCACTCCATGGTACAGATGGTTGGTTTTTCTCCAGTTGGCATTACAGGAGATTCTGAAAGATAGCCAGGATCTATTGCTATCATGCCCAAGATAACGGCAATAAGCAAACCAACTACAACAATTATTCCATATGTAAGATTCATCTTATCCACCTGTTAATTTTGCAAACTTTTCATTTTTACTTAGTTTTTCCATAAATTGAATATTAGATAAAGCAATCACAGCAGAGTCTACAACTGGTTTATCTGGATCTTTAAGAGCTTTTTCTAAAGTATCTTTTGCTTCTTTGGAACCAATGACTCCAAGTGCAATTGCGGCTTCATGTCTAACAAACATACTGGGATCATTTAGAGTTGAATCAGCAAGTGGCGCTATCCCACTAGAAAGACACATCTGGCCTAAGGAAAATGCAGCTTCATGTCGCACTAGTTCATTTTCATCATGTTTGAGAACTTTGGCAATATGTGGAACTTTATCTTCACCACCAAAGTCTACCAGGACGCAAGTTGCTCGAGTTCTAATAACATAATCAGGATGTTCTAAAAGATTTACAAAATATGGTGAATCTTTTTGTTCATATTTTTCCTCCATTTCTGCAAAAAGTTGAAGTCTATCCTCAGTCACTACTTGCATTTAGTTTTGGAGGTTTTTGTGTCCTATATTAGGTTAATCTAGCTATCCAAATTTTTAAAATTTAGTTCTAAAAATAAACACATTTCTTAAATTTGATGAATATGGAATGAATGCGGAGGTAAAAGCATGAGCCAAAAAAGATTAATTTGTACAATTAATTCCTATGTTAAAGAAGGGTTGAATCTCAGAGGATTGTGAAATGATGTTTGTTTGCCAAAAGTGTGGAAAAGAAGTAACGGAAGAGAAAGTCAATACTGAATATCACCTAGAGCATCGTAGGGGAAAAGTATCAAGTGACAAGATTTGTTCTGAATGTAATTAAAAGACATAATGTATTGGGGGGGAAATAAAAAATGCTTTCACCTTACATGATGGATCTAAAAATTTTAGAAATATATTTAACGGAAAAAATTTGATTATCACTATTGAGTGCAATAATAGGGCAAAAGGCGCCTAATCTAGGAGTATCCGAATGGATTCAAGGTACTCCGACTAGTTTTGATCAGGAAAAGGATAAGATTGTCCTCGTTGAGGTGTTTCAAGTAAATTGTCCTGGGTGTTTTATGAATGCCATTCCAGAGGCAATAGAGATTTACAATAAATACAAAGATGAAGGAGTAAGAGTATTAGGAATAGCAACTGCCTTTGAAGATTTTGATAAAAATACAGCAGATAATTTGAAAATGCTTGCAGAAACAGGCGAAGTAATCGGTGAGACAAAAAAAGCATTATCAATGTACGGAAAGTTAAAGGAAGGCAACAAGTTGTCATTTAAAATTCCATTTCCTTTAGGGATGGATAACCTAACAAAAGTAGACGGGAAAGTAAACCAAGATCAAATTTTAAAGTTTATCTATGCTCAGCTTCCAGAGTTTGATTCACAACCTGAAGATTATCGAAATCAGATCATTCAAAGAGTAAAAGATCATTTCAAATCAAAAGAATACTCTGCAGAAACTTTTGAGAAGTTTTCATTACAAGGAACTCCATCAACGATTCTTGTTGACCGAAAGGGAATCTTAAGGGACGTTTCCTTTGGCCAATCCGGACATTTAGAGTCCATAATTAAAAAGTTAATTGCTGAAGGATAATAGTTTCTAGATCTTCAGTATAGAAATTTTCAATAGTGAGTAACTACCATTTTACCTCATGGCTGATGATAAAAAACTCCATGAAATATGGAATGTGATTGCTGGATTGCGTTTAAGATCCAATGAAATTCATGATAGAATGAATGAAAATGCCGATAAATTTGTAACATCAGGAAATTCAACATTAATGAGAGAAAATTTCCAATTAATTGAAGAACAATCCGAAGTTTCAAGAAAAATACTAGAATTACTAGCAGATTATCAAGAGATGATAAAAGAATATCACAAGTAATTCCAATTTTCTAGACCTTTAATGAAAAAAAATAATTGCAATTGACAAGGAGACAACAGTAAAAAATCCTGTAATTAATGCAATCTTATCATTTTTCATAATTTTTGATGGATTTTTTAAAATAAAAACAATGCACCTCTGAGAATCATATAAGAAATAAATTTAAAAATCATTTTTTTTTAAGTAAAATTCTGATCAAAGTCTATACAACAGGGACATAATTGAATAATACACAACCACACTTATTGCAATAATAATAACTCCAATTTTTGATCTTTTCATCTCCTGCCTAACCTCGCCACAATTAGTGTAGGGGCCGCAAAATACATTCCTAAATTCAACAAAATAATACTAAATCCATACCCAACAACTTCAAATTCTGAATTCATTTCAACGTTGTTCAAAAGGGAGAGGGAAAGGAGTAAAGGAGTAATACCAATTTTTATGGTTTCTTTTAACAATGGGTTTTCCCGTTCCATATCTGCAATTTGAGGACTAAAGGAGTAGTAGAAACTATTGAAGTTTTCCATAAATTCAGAACCTGATTTAGTTTGTAACAATTTGTGGTCTCGTAATTCTCTCAATTGTTGTACTTGTGTGGAAAGTTCAGAATCAAATGTTGCAGTTGCAATTAGGCAACCACCATCTTCGGATGGAGATTTTTTGTCTTCTGAAAGAATATCTTGTCCTGAGTCGTCCACTTTGTCTAATTCTTCCAAATAGTTTGTACCAATCACATCAATTTTGTTATTTCCCGAGCCTGTAAAGTTTAGTGTAATAAAGGAGATTTTGGAATTTGAGTTTATTTTTGGCATATACTGTTGATCATTTAGGTAAAAAGTAAAATTTCCACTCAAAAGATTTTGAGGAATAATTATCTCACCCAGATTATTTTCTAAATTACTAATGATGTAAAGTGTTAGTTGTTTCTGTTCTTTGTCAAATTCAATTTCTCGTACATCAAAGTTAGCAGTTATTGTTATCTCAAATACATGTCCTCCAGCCTCAATGTCAAATCGGTTTACAAGACCTGTAGCATCTGAAAGAGCACCAAAGGCAGGGGCAAACACAAGTATCAACAAAGAGGGAATTAATAATTTAAAATTCAATTTTATGCAGCTGGTGCACCGACTCTATTTCTCAATTCTTTATCCTGAGCAATTCTTGGATGTTGCGGATCTGCTAGGATTATTTCAAACCAATAATGCATGCCGTCTTTGTATACAAAGTATGAACCCAAAAGTTTCATGTTAGGATATCTTTCAAGAACTCTTCTCTCAGCAACTGTTTTCATGTTATCATCTGCCTTTATTCGAGTTACACCAAGATGTTTGGGTCGTCGTCCCCCAGTTGGTCGTTGCTTTCTCATACCGCCAGTTCCAACTCTCATTCTAACTACAATAATGCCTTGTTTTGCTTTATAGCCTAGGCGTCTTGCTCTTTGAATGCGACTAGGTCGATCTATTTTGTGGATGGCATTTTGTTTACGCCAACCAATTACGCGGTCTCTTATATCTGGAGAATTTTCCCTCCATAGGCTAACCCAAATCCTATCTTGCAAACCAGGCATATCGGCATTAGTAAAATCCCCTTTAATAACTGATTTCAGAGCACATCGCATCATATCACTAGACGGAAAGTGATAGCAAATTTAGCTGCTTTCAGATTGATCAATCTTAATGGCGGAGTTATCTTGGATGTAGTCTAAGTTAGAAATTTGACATTAATTGTGACAGTATCAGTAGAATCTTTCGCCCCATCACTTACTACTAATTGTGCTATATACTCACCTTCGACATCTGCAGTAAATCTAATCACGGGGTATGTGGGAACGGGCCACACTGGCATTGTTGCCTCGCTATCATTTGGAATTGATAGGAATGACCAAAGAAAAGTGATGCTATCTCCATCTGGGTCAAAGGATTTTGTGCCATTTAAGACTGTAACATAATGAGGAACCTCCTCCTGAAAAATGTCAACTCCTGCATTAGCAATTGGTTGTGTATCTGTATCTGATCCTGTGACTACTATTGCGTCAATAAATTCTACATTTGAGGATGCCTGGACTGCATTAGGATCTGGGCACCCATTTGGGAGGGTTCCAGCTGCTGTTGAACAGGCATCTGTATT
>DATKZR010000115.1:0-13644 GCA_035527875.1 Nitrosopumilaceae archaeon
ACAAATATGCGATTGGTGACCGCGATAACTTGGTTTTCAACAATGACGGCTCACTTGATATCTACATACAAAATGAAACACCTCAAGGAAAAGAATCGAACTGGTTGCCATCTCCACAAGAGAATTTTACTCTTGTAATGAGGATGTACTGGCCGCAACCTGAAATACTAAGTGGTGAATGGACACCCCCTGCAGTAGACCTGCTCGAATAAAATGCAAAAAGATTCCGTCTGATGAAAATAATCCACGCGAAGGATTAGATTTTCATATTTCAATAATTCTATAAACAATTTCTAAACTGTGTCTCACTTCATCCCCGAAATGGTGGTTGAATCCCCGTGGAGTTGAACATTGAATAATTTTGTAGCTAAGTTAGATTAGCTAAATTCTAGAGTTATATCGAATCTTCTACAATTTGGTACTGTGCGGTCTTTTTTTGTGTAGTCATAAAAAATGGCGCTAAGTTTATTTTTTTCTTGTCAATCATATGTACTTCGGAAGATAGATTAACCTCGATTTTATTTTTCAAAACAATCATGGCTTCTTACACTGTACATGTGACAATTGAAAACAAACCTGGAATTAGTGATCCGGAAGGGGAGACAATTCTAAATGACCTCGTTCTAAAAGGTACACACAAAACCGTATCTAAAATCAAAACGGCCAAGATGCTAAAATTCACTATTAAGGAAAAAGACAAAAAGACTGCAAAATCAAAAACTCAGAAAATATGTGATGAACTGCGCATTTACAATCCAATGGTAAGCAAAATCACCATAGACGTATTTGATTAATCTGCAGGTACCTTTTGATCTCGTTCTAGAATTATAATATTTCATCCATAATGATCGTATTTGTCTACTTTAGATCATGACAAATTATTTGCGTTTTTTTTAATTAGATTCAGATTAAATATCTCTTTGAGATAAAATCAGTGTGAAGGTTGGGGTGATAGTTTTTCCAGGTAGCAATTGTGATCGAGATATGTTCCATGTGCTGACTGATGTCTTTAACCTTGATGCGCAGTATTTCTGGCATGAGAAAAGCCTTCCAAAAAATATTGATGCTGTAATTCTTCCAGGAGGGTTTTCATATGGTGATCGATTAAGAGCAGGGATTATCGCTGCACATAGTCCGATAATTAAAGACATTCAAAAGATGGCAAAAAAAGGAATTCCTATTTTAGGGGTATGTAATGGATTTCAAATTCTAGTTGAATCGGGGCTTCTTCCAGGAGCACTTGTCAAAAATAATTCCTTGAATTTCATGTGTGAATGGACAAGTTTGACGGTTGAAAATAACAAAACTCCGTTTACTGGACAATTCAACCTAAATCAAAAAATCCCAATCCCTATTGCAAATGGCGAGGGCAGATATTTTGTAGATGATGTTACTTTAAAAAATTTAAGGAAAAAAAATCAAATTGTTTTTAGGTATGAAAAAATTGTAAACGGTTCATCTGATAGAATTGCAGGAGTGTGCAATGAAGATGGGAATGTTGTTGGCATGATGCCGCATCCAGAACGTGCAGTTGAATCTGAGCTTAATCCAATTGATAACAAACCATCATCATTAATCTTTGAATCACTGATAAGTGCAATAGGTGTAAATCATTGAGTTTAGAGCCACAAGAACTCGAACAATTAAAATCCAAAATTGGACGAGAACCAACATCAACTGAATTGCAAATTGTAGCCGCTGAGTGGTCTGAGCACTGTTCCTACAAATCATCAAAAAAACATCTCAAAATGTTGCCAATGACAGGCCCTTTAGTTATATCTGAAAAAGGATATGATTCAGGGGTTTTAGATGTGGGTGGTGGATATGTTATTACCGCACATATTGAAAGTCACAATCATCCCTCTGCAGTTGAGCCTTACGGGGGAGCAGCAACTGGTGTTGGAGGAGTGATACGCGATATTCTATCTGCCGGAACAAGACCGATTGCAATCTTTGATGGGTTGCGATTTGGAAATATTGAAAAAGATCAACAAGCTAGATGGCTTTTCAAAAATGCGGTAACTGGAATAGCTGATTATGGAAATTGTTTGGGAATTCCTACGATTGGAGGCGAGGTAGAATTTGATGAGTGTTATTCAAATTATGCACTAGTTGATGTGGCAGCTATTGGATTTGGCAAAAAAGAAAATTTAATAAAAAATCATGCCTGCATAGGTGATCTTGTAGTCCTAATGGGTGGCTCTACTGGAAGAGATGGTATCGGAGGCTCACAATTTGCCTCAGATTCCTTGGAATCCGAGAACAGATCTGCAGTTCAAATCCCTGACCCATTTATTGAAAAATTAATCATTGAGGCCATTCTAGAGGCAAGAAATCAAAACCTAATCAATGCATTAAAGGATCTTGGGGGTGGTGGTTTATCCTGTGCAGTATCTGAAACTGCTGATACGATGGGAATTGGAATAGAGATGGATGTAGATAAAGTGCATACTAGAGAAACAGGAATGCATCCTGATGAAATTATGATATCTGAGTCACAAGAAAGAATGCTGATAATTACAAATGTCACAAAACTAAAAAAACTACAAGAGATTTGTAAAAAGTTCCATATAAAATGCTCTGTAATTGGTCATGTCACTTCGGGAAATCTAATGCATGTAAAAAAAGGACAAAAAACTCTAGCTAAAATTTCCACAGACATTGTAGCCAACGCCACTCTTCTTGATAGACCCTCAAAAAAACCTGCATATCTAAAAACAATTCAAAAAGAAAAAAAACTCAAATCAATTCCCAATTTTTCAAAAACAATGATGAAATTAATTTCGTCTCCAAACATTGCAAGTAAAATTTGGGTCTATGGTCAATATGATCACGAAGTTGGAATTAGAACGGTAGTAAAACCAGGGCACGATGCTTCTGTTTTAAGATTAGATAATGGAAAATTCTTGTCTGCAAAAATTGATGGCAATCCAAAACACTGTTACATTAATCCACGCGAGGGGGCAATTGGGTGTTTTGAGGAGGCTTGTAGAAATGTCGTATGTACTGGTGCAAGGCCAATTGGAATGCTTGATCATTTGCAATTTGGAAATCCTCAGGATCCTGAAATTTTCTGGACATTTTTAGAATCTCTAAAAGGCTTAACTGATTTTGCAAAATTCTTTAAAATTCCATGTATTGGAGGGAAGGTGAGCTTTTACAATGAAACTCCTAAAGGGCCAATCAAGCCTACTCCATTAATTGGGATCTTGGGGTTGATTGATAAAAAACCTCTTGTTTCACAAAAAATCGAAGGTGAAGACTGTCTAGTCATTGTTGGCAATACAAAAGATGAACTTGGTGGTTCTGAATATTATGAGTATATTCACAAATTTGTTGGAGGGAATTGCCCTAGAGTTGATTTTAAAGAATCAAAGAGAAACATGAATGCTGTACTTGATTTAATTAAAAAAGGACTCATCAAGGTGGCCCATGATTGCTCCAAGGGAGGACTTGGTGTTGCAGCATCTGAATTATGCATGATAAATAAAATTGGATGTGATATATCATTAGAGAAAGTTCCAGGAGAAAAACTACTATCTGACAGAATCTTGTATTCTGAAAGTCATTCAAGATATCTTCTTGTTTTAGAAAAGAAAAATATCCCACAACTAGAAAAGATTTTGCGAAAAAATAAAGTCTTTTACAAGATGATTGGTAAGTTTGGCGGAACAAAAATTCAATTTAGTAAAGGAAAAAAATCAATAATTAATCTAAGCGTTGATATGGCGCAGAAGACCTGGATAAATTCGTTGGAGGAGTTGGTAACCCATGGTTAAGGAAAATTGCGGGGTTGTTGGGATTTTCTCTCTAAGTGGAACTAATGTAGTTCCGATGGCAATTGATGCATTACGTGCATTACAACACCGTGGACAAGAAGCATGGGGTATTGCCATTCCAAATAAAGAACCTCTAAAAAGATTAGGACTGGTATCTTCAGCGTCTTCTGAATTTAAAAAAATTTCCGAAGAATATTGTTCTCCTGCGGTAATTGGTCATGTGCGATATTCCACTATGGGAAGAAGTTCTCTTGAAAATGCACAACCTCTCAAGGTAAAGGATCTGTGCATTGCTCATAATGGTACTATAGCCAATGTTCAAGAGCTTTCAAATCTAGTTGGGGGATGTTCCTTTACACCTCAAAATGCAAGCGATACTTTGGTTGCAGCCCAGAGATTAGTATCGTTGATTTCTGAAAATGGCCAAATGGGAAAGGCTCTTTCTATTTTAAAAAATGAAATGATTGGTTCTTATTGTTTTACTTTTATTTCCGATGACAAATCAGTATATGCTGCAAGAGATCCAAAAGGATTTCGACCGATGGTTTTAGGTCACAAGGAATCTGATGATACTTTCATTGTGGCATCTGAATCATCTGCCATTTCAGCAGTTGGAGCGACTCTACAAAGAGATGTCATCCCCGGAGAACTAATCAAATTTAGTAAAAATGGGATGGAAACAGAAAGATTTTCAACGGATGATTCCAGAGCTCACTGTTCTTTTGAATTTACTTATTTTGCACATCCATCAAGTAAAATGGAAGGAAAAAATATTTACGTTTCAAGAAAAAAAATAGGCCAATTTCTTGCAAAAAAATTTCCAATCACCGATGCAGATTTAGTAATTCCCGTACCTGATTCAGCCCGACCTGCAGCCCTAGGATATGCTCAAGAAATGGGTATCTCTTTTGATGAAGGGTTACTAAAAGATAGGTACAGTAAGAAAGGTCCACTACGTAGTTTTATTGAGCCTCACCAATCAGACAGGATTGAGATTAATCGTTGGATAATCCCAATTAGGGAAATTATTGAAGGAAGGCATGTTGTTGTAATTGATGATAGTCTGGTTAGAGGAACAAGCTCAAAGGCAATTATCAAGGCTTTGAGGCGAGCAGGTGCTAAAAAAATTAGTATGCTAATCACATATCCTCAAATCAACTTTCCATGTTATGCTGGAATTGATTTTCCTTCTCAGGAAGAACTGGCCACATTTACAAAAGGAAAAGAGATGACTGCAGATGAGATTACTGAGATGGTGAGACTCGATATCGGGGCTGACTTTTTAGGTTATAATGACGCTGAAAATCTGGCAGTAGCTGTAGGCATTCCAAAAGACACGATGTGCTTTACATGTTCTTCGGGGAACTATGACTCCCTTGGAATGACACCTGAATTTAAGACTCGCAAAGAGATCAAAGGCGAATAAAAGGATTAAATAAAATCTTATTTTTAAATTCAAATTTTGTTTTGAACTTTATTCTTTATTAAAAAATTAAATTAAAAATAATTCTAAAAATTATTGATCGATAAGAGAATTACTACTGATCCATGAATGCTAATTCATATATACTTGAAATTTTTTCATTGATGATATGTTAAGAATCGCAGTTTTAGTGTTATTTGCTATTTGTATAATTCCATTATCTTCGGCATTTGCAGAAGGCACAATACAATTGAATTCTGATCAAAGCACAATAAAGCCAACTGATACAGTTTTTGTATATGGGACCGTAACTGATGTAACTAGATACATTCCAATAAAATTAACTGTTCTTGCCCCTGATGGCGAAGTTGTTTTTTCCCCTGAAATTCCAATTGATGATAATGGTGAATTTAAAAGATTAATTCATCACCCGCTACCAAGTTTTAAAATAGGAACATACACTGTGATGGTAAGTCATGACGATGTTGAAAAATCAGCTAGAATTCAATTTATCGTAACTGGCCAAAGTTTAGTTAAGGAAAATCTAATTGCAGCACCAGGAACAGGGGATAGAAAAATAATTCCAGGGCTTGAAATATCAGCTGAAGCACTTGAAGGATCTAATATAATTACAATTACTGGCACCCCAATATCAAGAGATACGGCCATCACATTTACCGTATACTCGCCAACTGGAAACTTGGTTTCAGTGGAACAAATAACTCCACAGACACTTAACCCATTCACAGTTGAAATTAAGACTGGTGGGCCATTATGGACTGAAGATGGAGCGTACACCGTTACAGCAAATCAAGGAATAGCCTCAGAATTTCAAGATTCAGTTGAGGTTGAGATAATGGGCGGTAGAGTTGTTCCAGAATTTGGAACAATTACTGTTATGATTTTGATAGTATCGATAATTTCAATAATTGCAGTTACTGCCAAATCTAAACTAAGTATAATGCCACGCCTTTAGAAAAATTTGAAATACCTAAATTACAAAACATTAATTTGGAAATTTTTTTAAATAGATTATGGATATTCAAAAAATATGAAAGCGATATGGAATGACACTGTAATTGCAGAAAGCAATGATACCGTGGTAGTTGAAGGGAATCATTATTTTCCAATTGATTCTATAAAAAAAGAATATTTTCAAAAAACAGATTTTACTTCATTTTGCGGGTGGAAAGGAATGGCAAATTATTATTCTGTGATTGTTAATGGAAATACCAACAAAGACTGTGCTTGGTATTATGAAGAACCAAATGATGCTGCAAAAAAGATCAAAGGAATGGTGTCTTTTTGGAATGGTGTGCAAGTCAAATAACCAATCTTAATTATTAGAATCACGCAATATCGCTGGTGAAAAATTACACTATCTTAATCATTGTAATTGTTATCGGTATAGCAGGCATGGCAGTTTTCTTTGGTTCTGACATCGTAAAAATGTCAATACCTACACAAGATTACAATGTCTTTATTGATCCAATAATTGATAGACAAAATTTATTTGATATTGGCAGAGTAACTGTTCACAACATTGGCTCAAAACCTCTTACAAATATCCATGTAAACTTTGGGGATGGTGATACACTTGATCTTAAAATCTTAGAACCCGGCGATAAAATCCTGCTTTCGCCTCCTTCAGAAAACTCTATGGAGTTTGTCATGATCAGTGCAGATAACGATGTTTTTGTAAGCAAGGCATATCGGACTCCACCTAAAATGGTTGGAATGATGGGCTCTTAGAATTCCTATCTTTTGGGAATATTTCTCAAATAATTTATGTAAAAAACAGTTTAGGGTTTACAGCAAGGTGGAGGAATACTGCCCCATCCCCTCTCTTCAAGATTTATTGCAGTATATGGTTTTACACAGGCAGGAGTTCCATCATTTTTAATGATTAATCCAAGCCCTTCTTTGCATTTTACATCATGAGAATCTACTCCTGAGAAAATCTGCTTTAATGGTGATGTTTGTTTTGTAATTTTTGTAATTATTGATATGCCTCCTCCATAATACATGGAATATAATTTTCCTGTCTCAGAGTTTATTGCAAGCTCAAAAGGCTCTGTCACTGGTATTGTTTCAATTACCTTGTTCTCAAAACCATCAATTACTGAAATATCCTTTGATCCTTGGTTGGATACATAGATGACATTGGACACTGGGTCTAATACTACTCTTCTTGGAGTTTCTCCAACTATAATAGAATTAATAATTTCATTTGTATCACCATCAATTACCGAAACTTTGTTTGTTTCCTGATTGGTGACATAGACCATATTGGTAACTGGGTTCACTGTTACTCCTCTAGGGCTTTCTTGAACTTGGATAGTGGCAATTTGTTGATTTTTATTTCCATCCCACACGTGTACTACATTCTCTGATTCACTAGTGACATACACTATTCCTGTTTTTGGGTTTACTGCAATTCCACATGGCACCAAAACCTCAAAAGATGTCACAATTTCATTTGTTCTGCCATCAATCACAGATACTAAATTCGACCTATCACTTGTGACATAAACTGTATTGTTATTTGGATTAACTGCAATGTCGTAGGGATCTTTAAGAAAAATCTCTTTTATTACCTGGTTTGTATTGGCATCTATTATTGAAAGAGTATCTGCATACTCTCCTCCCACATAAATCATATTTGTCTCTGGATTTATTCCAACACCAAATGGAGTTCTAACCACATCAATTGATTCAAGAATTTCATTTGTTTTGCCATCAAGGACGACTAATTTTCCTTCATAAAATTCAGTAATGTACACCCTGTTTGTTTTTTCATTGACTGTTGCTGAAGTGGGGGCTCCTTCTAAACCTGGATTGGAAACTGAGTAAGATAATTTTTCAGAATAGGCGTAATTTGTTAGGATGGAATTTGTTCCAGCCAATAAAACCCCCACGATTATCGACATCAAAAATATTCTTGAGTTATTTAATGCCATTATTGTAATTCATTATTTTGTCATAATAATAGATTCTTCTATTGCTATAGGCAATTTTAAAAATTTCTTTTATCTTTATGGGAGCAATTAAATGATATTACCATTAATTGATTCTGTGAAATTTTTAACATCTGGAAAAGTAAAAGATCTTTATGATCTAGGAGATGGTACCTTGGTTTTCAAATTTTCAGATCGTGTATCGGCATTTGATGTAAAATTCAAGGAAAATATTCCCCAAAAAGGTAAGGTTTTATGCAAATTTGCCGAGTTTTGGTTCAATGAGTTATCGGTGCCAAATCATTTTGTTAAAAGAAAATCCGACACTGAAATAATAGTCAAAAAGATGGAAATGCTGCCTATAGAATGTGTGGTTAGAGGCTACTTTTATGGCAGCCTTGTAAGTAGATGGAAAAAAGGTGAAGTCCAATTACCTCCCAGAACTGATACCACACTTGCTTCCAAATTACCTGAACCAATTTTTGATCCTACTACAAAATCAGAGCATGACATTCCAATTGATAAAACAAAAGCGATTGAAATGAAGATAGTAACAGAGGAACAATACAAGTGGCTTGAAAAAACTTCGATAGGTATTTACAAAAAAATGGCACACACTGCAGATGATGCAGGATTTATTCTTGCTGACTTGAAATTAGAATTTGGAATTTTAAAAGGAGAGATTACTTTGGGTGACTCTATAGGCCCTGATGAATACAGACTTTGGCCAAAGGATTCCTATGAGGTTGGAAAAATTCAAGAGGCTTATGACAAACAACTTTTGAGGGACTGGTTAACTGGCAAGGGATATCAAAAACAGTTTGATGATGCACGAGATGCAGGTGAGGAACCAATACCTCCTGTAATACCTGAAGAAATAATACAAAAAATGACAGAGCGGTATGTTATGGCCTTTGAACGGTTAACTGGTCTAACCCTTTAAATTTCAAAATCCATCATTCCATGTTGACTGCAAGCTAACTTTAAACTCGAATTTAATTTTGGGGCATACTACAAAAATAATCCAGATGAGGTGATTTGACCCAAATGTTTTCTGGATGCCACCTTTTTTTTGAATTTCATTATTTTTGGTACCGATACAATAATACCTTAACCATTATGATATTCCTTGTAATAATAAAAGGAATCTGATTCCGGTATCAAATTTATTGTTGCAATACATATCAAAATCGTAACTATGTGAAAAATCTTAAAGTGGATAAAATTTAATGCGATTAGACAAAAAAATATGATACAAGGATCTTTTAGCTCAAACTTAGAGCCTATTTTGTATGTCAACCTTACTAGAAAAGCCAATCAAAGTAAATCGTATTGTTACAACAAGCATAGAGCATGCCCGTGCAATTGATGACCCTGCCCGTGCAAAAATCATGGAATTTTTATATCATCATTCCTTGTCAGCAGCGCAAATTTCAAATGAACTAAAAAAGACAGGATACAAAAAAGCCTTAACCACAGTTAGACATCATTTAGAAATTCTAAAAAATTCGGGACTCGTTGAAATTGTAAGAATTGAAGAGTCTCGTGGTGCCATCACAAAATTTTACAGTACATCGACCAAACTATTGGGATTTCAAGAACCAGCTGATTTTGATTCAAAATACTCGAAGATAATAGATAAAACATCTATAAAAATTGAAAAAATACTAAAAGGATTAGTTCCCAAAAATACCAAATCAAAAAAGAGTAACAAAAATGAAACTCTGGATTACTCTCAATATTTGGTGATGGAAATTATGAATAGAGCAATGACCAATATTTTGGAAAATCCAGGGAAAAAATAACCTTTTTTCTCTTTAAAATTTTGATGAATCTTGTAAAGCAATAAAATAATTATCTAGTAGTATCGATTGGAACATTATGGATAAAAAAGCTATAAAACTATTTCAAGACAAAAATCTGGTTTTTATTGCAACTATTATGAAAGATGGTTCGCCTCAATTATCTCCTGTCTGGGCAAACTTTGAGGATGGGTACATTATGGTAAATACTGCAGAAGGTAGAATAAAACACAAAAATGTTATTAATGATCCTCGTGTTGCAGTATCAGTTGTTGCAAAAAACAATCCCCTTGATATGACAACAATTAGAGGTAAAGTCGTTGAAATGATTCCAGACTATGATTACAAACATGCAGACAGGCTAACTTTACAATACATGGGTCGTGATCATTATCCCTTCAAGAGAAAAGATGAAAAACGAATTATCTTTAAAATTAAACCTGAACGTGTATTTGTCTTACCTGAATTGAAGATGAATGATGATTAGAAAATTATAATGTTTCTAAATTCGAGTTTAGAAACATTATATGTTAACACTAGTAACACTTGATAGAAAAAAGATAGTAAAAAACAGCTTATCGTCTTCTTGCTGCTTTTCGTTTTGGAGCTGCTCTTCTTTTAGGAGCTGCACGTTTTGGAGCTGCTCTTTTTGCGCCGGTACTTTTTCTAGTAGCTGCACCTTTCTTAGCTGCTGCTCTTCTTTTTCTTAGAGTTGCGGCTTTGGATACTGCTTCTACTTTTGCGGCGGCATTTCTTTTTCTTGTTCGTGCTGCCTTTCTAGCTGCGGCTGCACGTTTTTCCGTAATGGATACCATTACTAAACCGAATTATTCATTGCGTTAATATGGTGAAAGTCACACATTATTGCCCCAACAATTGTAAAATTTGACAATACTTTTTTGAAAATTTTAATAAATTTTTGCGATCAACAATTTGTTAGACAGATCAGTGCAGTATCTGTTGTTGATTGTTCTTTTGTTGGACGAATTATAATATTAAATTGTTTTTGCTCATCATATGGAACATCAAATTGTGTAGTCCATCTTACAGGTTTTCCTGGCTCTAAATTGTCACTAAACAGATCGTCTTTGGAAAATTCTCCATAAATTGCTTCATGTTTTTGCTCTCTTTCATCTACAAGGTAAAATTGACCACCTGACATTCGTGTTGTGTCTTGGCTGATGTTTTTTGCCTCTATAATGATCTTAACAAAGGTGTTTTCAGGTTGTGTTTCTTTGTTTCCCATATGAGTGCCATCAAATGTTACCATATACTCTACGGGTCCGACAATTACTGATTCTCCAGCGTTTGCAGTAATGAAATTAGTTTCATATTGAGTATACATGTACAGAGCCACTCCCATTGAAGCCATAACCACTGCAATTACTAAAACCAATCCCATTTGTGCCAATGTTAATTTTTGATAAATTTAGTATATAGTTGAAGCGAAGGCTTGTTTTTTCAGTTCATATTTTAATATCTTCTAGGTACAAAAATCGGTTTTATTATTTTATTAAAAATGAGAATTTGGAAAATATATGTGGCATATTAATGCCATCTAGCTTGCACATTATATCCATCGAGAATTTTTTGAGCCATTTTTTCTTGAATTAGCATCTCTGCCTTTAATTCTTCTGAAACTCTTTCACCTGATCCTGGATAAGTGTATGAAAAGATGTCAGGAATTTCTGAAATAATCTTGCTAGAATCAAACACTTTAGATGCTTTATTTTGTTCATATGCAATTTTCCCTCCAAATCCAGAGTGAATTCTTGTGTATGGCTCTCCAGTATCGTGAAATCTCTCAAATTTGTAGTTTATCTGTTTGAAAGAACCAAATTTATTCATCTCAAAAATCCTTTCATCCTCAGATACCCAATATGGACTATATTTTGAATTTTGTGTTAATTGGAATAATCCACCTCCTTTGTCTCCAGATGGGATCATCATAGTTTTCTTTGGGGTAAGTGATTCTCCGAAGATATGTATTCCTTCGTTAAGGTATGTAATTTGATATCTGTTTTTAAAATCAATTGCCTTGAGCGCCATCACTTTGTCTTTGAGTGGTTCTAAAAACACCATTGATACTTTAACTGAATCACATTTTTCTTCAATATCAGAATTCTTGCATTTTGACTTTGTGTGATTTGCAACTAGAGTTGATTCATCAATAACATTTGATTTTTGAATTGCCTTGACTTGTTGTATTTCTCCATTATAGTCAAACCATACTTCAACTCCAAGCTCGGCAAGATGTGCATTACTTACACTTGGTATGCCAAAGAGAAATTCTTGTATTCGTAATCCTTTTTCTGCTAAAACTTTTGCTTCAAATGAAGTGACCTCTCCAATTTTTATTATCTGCTCCCTAAATGGAGTGTGAAAGTTGTCTCGAATTACATAGGTTTTGTTGTTGATCTGAAATCCACGGTCAATAATTTGTTGATTATTTTCATGATCCAATCCAAAAGTGGGTTTGGTAAATTGCTCAATTTGATTTCCTGAATAACTAGTTTCAATTTTTACAGTGTCATCAAATAATTTAGGAAGTTTACTCCCCCAAAATACCAAATAGTCTGTATAATCACTGGTTTCATCTCCCCAAGCAATGTTTCCGGTAAAAGTAAAAGACATTATGATTACAAATATTCCTAATACTACTATTCTATCGCTCAATTGTAGTTCTAATGAATAACCTAGGATTTTAAATATTCTTTTGTGTCATGAAAAAAAGATTCAAAATTGTAACATTTTATTATGACAATAAGAAATTGTAACATTTTATTATGACAATAAGAAATTCTTAAATGAGGCTAGGTTGAACGACCATTAATGAAAACTCGGGCGATTCTAGGAATTTCTTTAGCTGCAGCATTTGTGCTCACAATAAGCATAACTGCGGCCATGGCAGATATTCCAGGTTCTATGACCGTAACAGAAGCATCTTCGGATGGCGCAAGTCATTACATGACTGTCCAGGATAAAGTGAAACAAATCACAGAGAAACAAGCTCCTGATTTGATTACATTTTGGGCATGGGCTGTACAAATTACACAAGATGCTCCATCAGGAACTGTACTTGCAGTTGATGCCATTACAATACACCACGGTGTAAATGATCATCAGGCATTCGATGATGGTGCAGACTCTAATCCTACCAACAAAGACATCAAATCAACACCAGTTCAAAGTTTCCACCCTCACAAGGCATACTTTGACGCAAATGGGTGCATAATTGGATTGGAAAGTCCAAAAGCTGATTTCAAAGTCAAACATAACACTTTGGTTATGACCTCTTCCCAAACAGAAGCAGTGGCAGTAGCTACTGGTACGATTGGAACTACCGGTCATGAAGCATGTCCACTTGGTTTAGGAATTACTGGAACAGTTACTTCTCCAACAGGAATACCACTTCCTCCATAAACTCTTTTTTATTTTTTCTAAACATTATGAAATAATTTGATCTAGCTCATTACTAATTTCATTTTTGGAGGGAATTTTAGGGGTTTAGCTTTTACGCCTAGCTAAAAAAACCAACTACTCTTTAGCTGGGACATCTAGGTGGTTTTGTGGTTGCCTGCCACAGTTAGGCATGAGTGTTAAACCCCCCCTAAAAATCACCATTTTCAATAAAATGGCATTATGCCTATTACGACTAAATTTACTGGGGGGTTTAGCTCTTG
>DATKZR010000116.1:0-10230 GCA_035527875.1 Nitrosopumilaceae archaeon
ATTTTGAGCCAGATGAGTGGAAGCAAATTTCTAATACTCCAGTTACTTTCGAGACCATTGAAGATAATGTGTCTCTTGAAATTTTGGATACTTCTCAAAATTCTTGCCAATTGCAATTCAAAAAAGGAGGAAAACTAAATCTCTTTAGAGTAGTTGGAAAATTTCGTCTTACTTGGGATGATAAGGACATTATTATCTAACCAACAAAATCTAACATATTAAAAATAGGTAACATTGCCTAAAGCGGCAATGTCACTGGAAATCAAGGCAAAACAAATTTTGGAAAATTTTGAAGGAACATCTTCTCGAAATATTTTTGACCTTTTAGCTCAAATTTCAACCCAATTTCAAAGTGAAATTACCCGAGATTATCTCAAAGGGAAATTAAAAATAATATCTAACACTCCTGGTGAAAGTGAAAAGAAAGAACTTTGTAAAAATCTTAAACCTTATTTTGATTGGTATTTACAAGGACTATAAATTCAAAAAACTATTCAAATTGATTTATTTTTGATTTGGCGATTCTTATCAATTCCAAATCATCTTTTACCGATGCCAGATCTCCTACTAAATTTAGATAATATTCATGACCTGTGTCTTGTGCTTTATGTATGTCCACTTCATAAGATGTAAGGGCTTTTTCCAAAATTGGGATATTTTCATTTAAAGTATTTATTAATTGATTGAAAGGAAGACTCTGTTTAATTTTTCCAGTAATTTCATCAATTTTTGGTATTGTTTTCGCTGCAGCCATCATTAAAATTCCTCCAAAACTTGCAGCTGCATCCTTTATCTCAGGACTTTTATCCACAGTCATTAGCCTTTTTTTGTAATGAATTAAAGATCGTAAAATAATTTCATACCCTCCTTCATCCTTCAAAAAGATCCCTCCCAACCAAATTTTACCAGACATTTTTTAGAGTTTGTTTGGTCCATTATTATAATTTCTTAATTTATTTTCTAAATTTTTTCCAATAGTATAATTTCTACTTGTTGCTAATATAGCTGTAACACATCCAATGAGACATGTCTCTAAAAAACATCTGTGAAATGGAACCACTAATGGCATCATGTCCAGACTGTCAATGTTCTACCCTTTTCTCTGCAAAAATATTTTTAAAAATAAACGATAGTGAAAGTACTGAGATCTTGTTTTGTAAAACCTGTAGGTTTGTGGTGCCAACTAAATTTTACAAAAAAATGCTATTTTGTGCATAATTTGATAATTATAACAAATATTCCTCAAACACCAAGATTTTCTTTAATTGGTGGTTCTTCTTTCTCCATCAACCGCAGCAAAATTCCTGCTATTACCACTCCTATTCCCATAATACCTACAAATGTTCCACCATGTTTTGCATGGCGTAATAATTGATCTAAATCAGGACTATTTTGGATCGAATAAAATAATCCTGCACCACTGATAATCATAATTATTCCAGACAAAATTATAGCTGATTCACTTTTCATACTTTTTGTATTTGTTGAGCATTAATAAACTCCAATATTGCATTTTTTTAAAAAGGAGTATGCTGAAGTTATTTGCGATTTGTTTCAAATAAAGAAAACAATTTTAATCAATCGGCTTTAGTCATGGTGTGAAAATTGGTTATTTTTTATTTATCTTGATGATGTTTTTAATTCCCATTCTTCAAAGTGGATATGCTGAGATTTATGATATTAACATGCCAACTGGTTCTTCAAGTCCAGACGCTCCATATTTTTGGCAAAATGAAAAAACCGGTGAGGCTACAGGCGATATAGAAGTCTCCCTTGGTGATACTGTAATTTGGAAAAATGGAGATCAAGCCAAACATACTATAACATCTGGAACTCTTGAAGGTGGGCCAGATGGTATTTTTGGGGGAACTGATTTTCTAGTTCCAGGTGATTTCTATGATTTCACGTTTAAGAAAAAGGGAACATATCCTTATTTTTGTTTAATCCATCCATGGATGACGGGAGTCGTTAAAGTTACAGCCGAGGGATA
Source organism: Nitrosopumilaceae archaeon (assembly GCA_035527875.1). Taxonomy (GTDB): domain Archaea; phylum Thermoproteota; class Nitrososphaeria; order Nitrososphaerales; family Nitrosopumilaceae; genus Nitrosomaritimum. The sequence goes on from DATKZR010000116.1 coordinate 1,991, forward strand.
CAAGATTGTTTCCAATGTGGGAAGTGATGTCGGCGATGGTCTTTCAGTATTCAGTGTCGATTACCAGTACAGTGGAATTATCACGGGTGTTGTAATAAACGAAGAGAAAAAATCTATCACTTTTCAATTAACAAATGATGCTAAATCAAATGATCAAAATCTATTGTTGTTACTTTCTTCTGAACTAATTGAAGGTCCTTATGCTATATTTGTGGATGGGGAAAAAAATCTTACCTTTGAATACATTCCTGGTGATTTAAACACCATCGAAATTGAATTATCTGATAATTCGAATGAGATTACAATAATTGGTAGCAAAATAGTGCCTGAATTTGGAATTTTATCAATAATTATTTTAGGTGTTGCAATTACTAGTATGATCTTCATTCAAAAATCAAAGGTCAGTTTAAAGAGCCAATTTTTTTAATCTCCAAAAATAACTCATTTTTATTTTAATATGATAATTTCATTAGAATATATTTAGTAATTTTGAATTTATGTTAATGGCAGCAAAAAAAATTAATTTTCTAAAAATTGTTGAGTCTATAATAAATTTAGATCCAAAAATGAGATTTGCTGCAATTATTGATCCTAAAGGCAACATACGAGAAGCGATTATGAAGAGTGGTAAAACATCTCTTAAATCTCAAAAAGAAGAGGAACATTTCTGCCAGCAGGTTGCCCAGAGGAAAGCGATGAGAAAGGAATTTGATAAATCTCTTGGGAAAGTTAGATATGTCCATGTAGAAAGAGAAAAGGTTACGCAAATGGTAGTATACACCAAACGTAATATTGTATACTTTACAATGGAACCAGAGATGCCAATAGATAAAAAAATACGTCTAGTGACCAGTATTAAAAAAATAGTTGTTGATCTTTAGCATTGTTAAATTCAACATCTTTGATTTCTTAATAGATATCTAGGTGTAGGCTTGAAAAAATTCATCTCTGATTCTAAAATGTTTGAATATGACAAGCACTATAAGGAATGCCAAAAAAACAATCAACCATTTATCAAAGCACGAAAAAACTTTTCCGATAATAATTATTTAGTATTTTTGGATCTGATCACCTGTGATCATAATCTTACCATTGAGAATCAAAATAATGTCAAGGAGTTATTTAAGAAAGAAACAGATTATCTAAAATCATATGATCCTACAAAATCATTATTCAAAGGATGCAACATTGACAAAGAACTTGCGTGGTATGAGGGTATTTTACCGGAGCGATTAGACGCTTTTTGTGAAAATTTATTTAATCTATCTATTATTGTCAGTAAGTAATCCTCTAGGACGTTTAGATTCAAAGCTTTACACTAATATTGAATTTTTTTTAATTATTTGTAATGAATAATCTTAAAATTCTGATTGATGAAATGGATGACGGATGGGATGAAAAACTTCAGCAAATGGGATTTAATGCGTACAGTGTAAAGAAATTACGAACGGAAGGAAAAAAGCTACGTACTGACTATTCGGTTATCAATTATGCTAAAGAAAATGGTATGATATTAGTTACAAGGGATACTGAAAGTGGCCAAGCTTGCGAAGAAAATGATCTACCTTACATTCTATTGGATAATGATGAAATATTCAAAATTGTATTAGATAAAATAAAACAATTGTAAATTACATCTTTTTAATTTATAATGGCAATTTAATTTTTAATGATATTTTAATTTTTAATCTTGGAATATTTTTCTAAAATTTTTTTTTCTCCAATTAATTGTATTTCTGAAGTTAACTGCTCGAGAATTTTTATCCCTTCTAAAACAAACTCCTTTTTAATTTCATTATTTTGTAATTTGTGTTTTAAAACTAATTTTTCATTATTTACAAAACTCACAAAGGATACAGAATTCCCCATGTCTAAATTAATAAAAAATTGTACATAATCCGAAACTGACCTAATTCCCATGATGTTTGACATTTCTTCCAGTATTTGATTGAAAGGATTTTCAAAAATCTTGACTTTCTTTATTCAAGTTTATTTACAAATTATACTGATGTAATTTATGGAAAGTTGTGATTGAAGAACACGAGCCTACAAAAATGGGAAGACCTTTGATCAGTGTAGGGAAGAAGCCGAATCCCTCAATCCTAATTTCAAAACACAAATTGATCAAAAAGGAAAAATCCTTTGGACTGAAATTTTAGATCAAGTCAATCACGATGAACTAATTTACAAACTGACCTTGAAATATTTACGAAGAGATGGATATGATATTGGAAATTACAAGATTCCAGAAGTAAAAAAATTCATGTAGTCGGGTCTACTTTACAACTCCCGTCAGCATTTCTCAATTTTTTGGCCATTACAAAAGGTGTAATAAATAAAATTGGAATGGCAATTGCAATGAACAGTGTTTGCAATTGTGCAAGTGCTATGGTTAAAGCAATTCCACTTGCAGTACCTACAAAAACAGACAAAAAAGTGCCTGCACATGTTGGGCATGCAATAAACAATCCAGTGGCTGCGCCTATTGTACTAAATCCCCTTCCTTTCCTAGATATTTCAAAAGCACTTATGGCGATTGCAGTATTTAGTGCTACCAAATAAGATACAATAATCTGCAAAAGTAGATTTATTGGAATAATTTGAAGGCCTACGTGCTCTGTTAAATAAATAATAATTTTTGGCATGTATCCTGGTTCGCCACAGCAAGGTGCTACAAATCCAGAGGGAATTGTTGCACCATAGTGTATTGCAAAATTAACTTCCGGTTGATAAACCAGTGTTCCAGAAACTAGAGAAAAGAAAACACCATAACAAACAAACGTTACAAGAAAAATTTTTCTTGATCTTATATTCCATGTGGCGAGGGCAATTATTGTAAATAGATCTTTTTGTCTTTGTTCTACCTTTTCGCGGTGAAAAATGTAAAGCCCATAAGTAATTGCACCCAAGCATGCCAACAATACAATGTAAAATCCATATGCTATTCTTTGAATTGGATCAAATACTTCTGGAGTAATTAACTTAGGATCTTGATACCGTGAATAAATTAAAAACAAAATTGCTATTGAGACAAATCCTAGAATAATTAGCTTTTTTCCACTTTTGCTACGACTTACAGATTCGTTTTTCATTGTGGCAATTTTATTTCCATCACATTAAATTATTTCTTTACTATTTCAGCACAATCTAGATTAATTTAGGTACAAAAATATAGATAATTGCAATTATTTCTAATCTTCCAAAAATCATAAGAAATCCCAAAACTACCTTTGTTGCTGGATCTGTATCAAAATCAATCACTCCTGCAGAAAGCCCTCCTGTAGTAATTACGCCAGCTGATTCAAAAAACGCATTCTCATAACTAACGTCCTCAATTGCAGACAAATGTGCTGCCGTGATCATTGTAATTACAGGAAACAAAGTAATTATTATCAGAGTTGAATAAACTTCTTTTTTTGTTACGCTGGATAACAAATCCCGTTTTTCTTTTTTCAATATATCTCTAAAATTTTTCAAATGAAATAGTCTGAATATTTTGAGACCACCTGCAGTTGAAAAACCACATCCTCCAATGAACATTAAGAGAACCAAAATGCCATGCGCTGCGGGATTTAATTCTGATAAACTTTCTTGTTGAAGACCCGCAGTAGTACTAGCAGAAATGGAATAAAATGCACTGTCTAAAGGATTGAAACCGCTAATGGCCATAAATAATAAAGTAGCAGTAATTAAGATTGCAAAATATGTCATTACTTCTTTTCCAAGTTTCGGAGATAGGAATTTTTTTCTTACAAAGCCATAATGAAACGTAAAAGGTAAGGCCCCCAGAATCATTGCCCCCATCAAAACTATTTCTTCTTGCCACAAGAGATCCTGCAAAATCGTTGAATTTGGCAGGAAACCACCTGTAGCCAATGTACTCATAGCTAATGAAAAATTATCCATCAGATTTCTTTCACCAAACACCCACAATAACAAAGCAACAATTACAATGTAGAGTGCAAAAATTATTGTAATTGTACCAAAAAGTTCTCTCATATGTAATGTTCTACCCGAAATAAAACCTCTCATGGATCGAAGTTTTGATTCAGGATAAAATGCTGTAATTACCAGATAAATAAAACTCATCCCTCCAACCAGTTGAGTAAAGGCTCGATAGAAAGTAAAACTCTGAGCTAAATTTTCTGGTTCCTCAAACAATGATATTCCCCCCGTTGTGAATCCTGCAGCACTTGAAAAAAATGCATTTGAAAAGGCCTCGTTAGGTGACCAATTAGGATCTGAAATATACAGATATGGTGCGGTTCCAAAGAGAGTTAGTAAGAATAGACTGGAAAAAACTAGAACCGAAGCTTGTTGAAGATTGAGACTTGCTTTTTCTCCATATGAATTAAGGAAAAATCCTGTCACAAGCAATAAAACTGTGTTGAGATAAATCCCTGTGGCAATTTCAGTCTCTGCTAATAGTGTAGATACAATAGCTGGAACCAGTAGCAAGACTCCTGCGAATTGCAAAACAAATCCTAAATTTCCTAAGATAGCTTTGATAGGAGGACTTAGAAGACGTGGTGGTGTTGCCGTTGCGTCTCTTATGGCATTTGCGATAGTTGCTTGAAAAATAATTCCTATCACCTGATTTTTCTTATTAATCACTGGCAGTTTTCTAATATTATTGTCTCTCATTTTATGAAGTGCATCTTGCAAGGTTGCTTTTTCATTAATTACAATTAATGGAGTACTCATTACATCTTTTAATTTTGTAGCTTCGGCGTAAACTGTAACATCGCTAACTTTTCTTAAAATATCTTCATCAGTAACAATTCCAATAGGATCTCTTCTCTCATCAGTTACAACAATATCGTCTGTCTCATAATGTTGAAGCATTCTTGCAGCGTCACGTGTTAACGTATTCTCGTTTAGCAATAACACGTCTTTATCCATATATTCTGAGACCGGTTTGGTAAGAATGTATGATACGGCTTTTTCAGGGTTGGTCGACATTAAGATTTCATTTGTTGTTCATGTTAAATAATTTGGGGTTTAGTAGTATTGATCGTTTAAAATCTTTGAAAAATTTGAGGCCAAAAATCATATCTTTATAAGCGTAAATTCTCTACCTAAACTTGTACAATGAATATTGATCAAGAACAAGATCCTGATTATGAATCCGTTAAGATTGATTATGTTGGATTTGTAGATCCATATGCTGTTGAGGGGATGATTGTTCTAAAAGGATCAGAAGGAAAAGAATTTCACATGAGGGCGTTTTCTGGAGAGGTTGCAAAACATATTTCAAGCTTTTCTGAAAGCTCAGAAGACTCTGTTCCTTCGATTTACAAAATGGTTGAAGAGATTTGTGAACAGAATGAACAGGTATTGGTTAAAGTCAAAATCTATGAAAGTGGTGAGGTACTTCGTGCAAATCTTTACTTTATAGGTAAAAAAGACATAGTATTGAGAAATTATCGTGCTTCCGATGCAGTTGCTTTGGGAGTCTTCTATAAAATCCCAATCTTGGTAAGAAAAAGTCTTCTAAAAACAAGTATGGAAGCATAAATCAACAATTTCCATCAGAAAATCATTTTCTAAACTCTTTTTGTAAAATGAATTAATTTAGTATGTTTTGGACCCTTCCTATTTTTCCATTTTCTAATTCGACTTTAATTCCATGAGGGTGAACGTTACTCGAAGTAAGAATTCTTTTAACTTTGCCTTCAGTCAGGCTCCCTGAACGCTGATCTTGTTTTTGTACTATTTGTACTATAAATCCTATTTTTATTTTATTCTTTGAGGGTATGGAATTCAATAATATTATCCAATGATGATGGATTCTAAATCTTTGTTTTTTTTAATTTAAGGTAATTTTAAATTTATTTTTGGAAAACTTGTATATTTTATAATGTACGAATTTCTGAGAAATTAAAATAATTGGACAAATTATGTTCGATAGACTCAAAATTCAAATAACGATGGATCTTTGCTTGAATTTTATGCCTACAGAATTTATTCCATCAACAAGTTCTTGCATTCTTGGATAGTTGGACTTTGTTTCTGATAGCCCCTTTTTAATTACTCGAAGATAGTGATATAATTTTTTTACTTGTTTATTTTTTTGAGTTTTTGATAATGGGGAATTTGATATGTCTTTTAGATTTGCCGAAATATCACAAAATTTTATAATTTTTGCTTCAGGTGCTGAATTTTTTAGTTGTTGAATGTATTGCACTTCTTTTTCTTTATTAGATAGACTCAAATCTTTTGATAAAGACAAAACCAGAACAGAAATTGTGTTTCCAAATATTTTGTTAATTTCATCAAAAGTCCCATCTGTATGTTCTAGTGTGTCATGTAGCCACGCTGCACTCAAAATTTCCTGATTGGTAATTCCCAAATTTTTTAATCTGTTTACTACTCCTTCTAAATGCTCTGAAAAGAAAGTAATTCCGTCTTTTCTTTTTTGATTTTTATGTTTTTCATGTGCAAATTTCTGCGCTTTGGCCACGATATCCATTGAATTTTCCAATGATGTCATCAGTCTAGTCTAATATGTAGAGTTTTGTTAAATTTAATATTGGGAGAAATTGGAATGAATGGCTTCATAATTCGGCAAACTCATCATGTTTCAGACATAGCTTCTTTAATCATCAGCTAATTCAAAAGTTGTCTTATAATACTATTAATGGTTATTATTTGCGTGAGAGACCGCCAAACCTTTGAAAAAAAGATGCAAACCAAAGATCCAAAGACTTTGGTGTCATACAAAATTACTCTAAACTCGTTTGAGTCTTTTCTAAGCGAACATAACCACACCATAACCTCAGAGACGGCAGAAGATATTGTACAGGATTATGTGAACTGGTTTACTCTTACTCATGCACCAAGGACAGTATGGAACTATTATTCCAGGATAAGGAAATACCTCAGACACTTGGGATTTCATATTGATGAGATAGAATTACCTAAAATTCCTGAAAAGGAACTGTACCCACTAAAACTTGCTGACATTCATCGTATTTTTCAAGAATTATCTTACAAGGACGTTACACTATTTTTAACTCAGATTCAGGCAGGACTAAGAATCGGCGAATCAGTGCAATTAAGAAAAAAGCATTTCTTACACGATTATGACCGATTAGTTTTAAAAATTCCCCCAAATATAGCCAAATTCAAGCGTGGCAGAACCGTAGTAATAGGAAAAGAGGCTGGTGATAGAATCAAGCAAATTCTAAAAAAAATAGATGATAATGACCTAGTATTTGGAACAGGTGAAAACCCAATATCATCGAGAGTAAACAAGGAAGCAACCTTGCGAAATACCCTAATTAAAATCGGCCTTGATATGAAGTATGAGGACACTGGAAGGTTTCAAATCAACACACATTCCTTTAGAGCATATTTTATCACGCGAGTGTCAAGGCATGATCCAAACCTTGCAAAAAAACTGTCTGGAGAAAAAGGCTATCTTTTGCAATATGATAGATTAACTGATGAGGAATATGTTGAAAATTATCTAAAGTTTGAAGCGGACTTAACAATCTTTGATCTTAATCGACGTGATCAACAACAAAACCTAAAACAAAAAGAACTGGAAGGACAAAGGCAAAAAATGGAAGAGATGGAATTGGACTTACTGCAACTACGATCTGAAGTTGGAATCTTGAGAAAAAATCAAAGATCTGATGATAAAGTAATCAAGATGGCAAATACAATTTTGTACAAAAATCAAAAAAAGATTCCAGGACTTTCTATGAAGTCTTTTGACTCCGAATATTTTGTTAAAGACAAAGACATTGAAAAAAACTATAATCAAATTTATGAGATTGACTCTCACTATTTTAAAACTACCAAAAAATCCCCGAAAGAATTATGAGTACAATCTTACCATGAAAAACTTACCAATTATAGCTATATTTTCTTATTTTACTTGTTAGTATTTACTTTCATTTTCTTTCATTATCGAGCCTGTGGGGGGTTAAAATGAATTACATGGTAAATAAAATGAAGTTTGGTGATAAAATAATGGATCCGGTAAGAAATTTTTGGAGTTAAGGTAAGGAATTTGAAATTATTTTTTGGGAAGGATGAGAATTAAGAGAATGAAAACCATATTTTTGATAATTGAAACTTAAGACCAAAAACGAATCAGGGTTTTTGGTGAGAGTTCCAATTGAATTAAAAATTGCATATTAGTATTTAGCAAACACTGATGATTTCTATGAACGATTCATTCGTGAGTGTTTTAAGCACATTTTGTAATAATATAGTATGTCAAAGAACAC
>DATKZR010000117.1:0-6034 GCA_035527875.1 Nitrosopumilaceae archaeon
AGGAAAAAGACGATAAATGCAAATTAATCTCTTTTTAGGAATTTCATGTAGCCAAAACCTAGAAAGAGACTTTACCGAATAATTCTATTTTCCATTTTTTTCTTTTTTATTAATAATAATAATTTTTAATAGATCAATAATACCTTGGATTTTAACAAAATATTGATTTGTACTAAAATGTGGATATTGTGATATAATTCTCACCCTTCACAAAAAATAATTTTAAATTAGTTCCTCGACGAGTTTGAATTAACAATCTTGAGAGTTCACATAGTATCGGAATTGTTTTCGAAGATTTCCTTATTTTCTTTGGTAAAAAATCTTATTTTGATAAGGTAAAAAATGCTAAAAATAATTTCTACAACCATTGCCAATATCAAAAAGGAGGCAATTTGGATTATAAAATTAGGAATTTCAAGCAGTCTTGTCAAAGTATCTGAAAATGAATAAAATTGAGGATTGATTAAAAATATTCCCAAAAGTGTAAAGGGAATTAATTTTGCCATATCTTTCGACAGATCCTCGTTATAGTATGCTGATATCCTAACTGCAATAATCAAACCACTAGATACAAGGAAAATTGTTTCAGTTGGCATGTTTTGAACAAGCAGGAACATAAATGACGAATATCCCAAAAACCAGAGGAATATTACAAACGGAAAAACAAATAATTTTGTTGTAATAAATGCAGCAGTTCGTGGCGCAACAGATTTTTTTTGGCCACTTGATTTGAATGTCCTTTGAGCAATTTTTTTCTCAAGGTTGAAGGAAAAAATATCACGTCTTGAAAGAAATTTGTAAAAATGATATACAAATATTCCATAAATCACCATACCTATTGAAAACCCAATAAGATCATAGATTGAAGATTCAGAAATTACATCTTGGAATATCTCATTAAAGAAATCAAGCAAAATAATTCCTGAATCCTGAGGATTTTCAGAAATTTTATTTAGGATATTGCTTTTTGGAAAATTTTCATTTAGTTGAGATTCTATTTTTTAGTTTCTGTGATTAATTTTCCTTCCGATTGAAGGACCTGGAAACTATTCTGATGGGTAAATTCTGATGTTACAGAGTATACTATTGGAGAGAATATAATCAAGATTACGACCAAAAAGAAGATGTGTTTCTTCATTTCAAAATCTCCGTCCTGTGAATGGTTTTTTATTCCGAAAAATTTGGTAAAAATAGGTCATTTGCCTGATTCACCCACGATGTCGCCTACAATTTCTTCAATTAGATCCTCAATGGTGATAAGGCCTTCCAAAGTCTCATCTTCATTTAGAACAATAGCCATATGATCGATATTTTTTTTAAGTTCTATAAGCAAATCGCTGATTTTCTCATCTGAAAAAACAAAAAATGGCTTTCGTGCAATGTTTCCAATCACAGTTTTTTTGTATTCTTTTTCAGGTATCCTTGCAATGTCCCATATGTGTAAAATTCCAACAATATTTTCCGGGATTTTTGAATAGACTGGAATTCTTGAAAATCCTCTCTTTTCTATTTGTGTAAAAATATCTGATAATATACTGTCACTTTCAAGTGAAAAGATGTCTTTTTTTGGCGTCATTACATCTAAAATAGGCTTGTCATCAAATTCAAGGGCTTTGTGTACTAGTGTATGCTCTTCTTGTTCAATAGCTTTATCTGATAATCCCAAATCGATAACTTCTTTGATGTCTTCTTCAGTAATTGGTTTGGGATATGAATATCCTCCCACTAACTTTAAAAATATTTTTGTAATGTGTTCTAAAAGTATGACCAAAGGATACATTACATAAACAAATACGAGAAGAAAACTGCTAAAACGCAATGCTACTTTTTCTGATTGAATGTTTGAAAATGTCTTTGGCAATATTTCCCCAAAAACCAATATCACAAATGTCATGATTCCAATGGCAACTCCAACTCCTTGATTCCCAAATAATTTGATTGCAACATCTGCGGCCAACACTGAAGATGCTACATTTACCAAAGTGTTTCCTAGATTTACACCTGACGTCATTCTGCTTGGATTTGATTTTAATTTGAAAAGAGAAGATGACCCACGAACTTTTTTGCGGTAAAGTCTCATTACTTTTGAACGCCTGGTCCCAACGATGGCAATTTCAAGTCCGCTAAAAAGTGCGTAAAAGCAAATTAGAATTATTATGGCAATAATTTCGATTTCAACATATTCTGCCAAAAAATCACCTGTCTTGTTAGGAGTTAACTGTTAAAAGTTATCTGCCCAGCCTCTTTGTAGCAGAATTTCTCCAGTAGATTTAGTCAAACAAACTGCTTTGCCATTGGAGTTTTTCATGAATAATTTAACCCACTCATTGCACACAACCTCGTTTGGTTCAACTCCGGATTTCATCTGTTGTAGTGGAGACTCTATTTCTCTAGGACCCATTCCATATTCAAAGGATAAAAACAAACTCTTTGCACTAGGGCCTGTAATTTTCACAGAATACTCTCCAAAGTCTCGAAACACACCAGCGGTAGGTATGGTTTCAGTAAATCTTGTAGAGTTTACCAAGGGTATCTCTTCATGATAAACGGTGATTCCTTTTGGCGAAATAACATCTAAGGATATTTGATATAGCTGAATTGAGTTTTTGATTTCTCCAGAGATAACAATCTCCTCACCTCGTTCATAAAATTTCTTGTCTGTAACTCCAGACATTTGATTAATCAAAACTTGTTTTTGCGGAACAGTTTTTCCAATAACCTCAACCCCCACAACTTTGACTTGTTGCGTAGATTCTTTCAGTATTACAGTTAGACTAGTCATGCCATTCATTTTCTTTAATTCATAATCTGTAATCTGTTTGTCATCTCTCCAAACAGATTGAGGATCTTTAATTAGAGCCTCTGGAAGCCTGACCACGAATTTGTCATTGTTTATCTTTCCTGCAAAATTAAAAGTAATCATATTTCTTACGGGATCCACTTCAACATTTACCAGATTTCTTTGAACTTTGTATGCAATATCAACAGGAGATTCAGAAACTTTGTCTCCTACATTATGAAATACCTGAAATCCCTCATCAAGATCAACTACGTTAACTATTCCAATCATCCAAGGATGTATCGTACAAAAGTATTCAATTTCCCCAAAATATTGGTCATCAAACCTCAAGGTAAATTTATCTCCAGGTTTTAGATGTCCACTATCAAAAACTCCCGTTGGACCTGATTCCAATGTGCCAGAAGTTACAGTATGAGATACAGTATCTGCATTTCCCCATTGCACAGTATCTCCAGGTCTCAGAGAAATTTCAGAGGGCGTAAAATGTGCAGGAGTTGTAGGTTCAGCAACACCTGTGGGGATATTTACTTCCCATGTTTCAGCAAAGGCATAATCAGCAACAGGTATCAGAAATAACCCAAACAATAGAAAATAAATTAAATTTCTCATATTTTTTCTTGATTATTAGGTATTTGATGGATTCACACAATTCTCAGTTTTGAGATTTGTGTCCAATTTGATTTCAAATGAAATTAATGAACTATCAAAAGTGAACAATCAGCATTTCTAGACACACTTTCCACAGTACTGTAATAGTTCATTCTTTCATTAGGAGTGGTAAATTTTTTTCTCCCCATTACGATGAGATCAACATCATGTTGTTTTGCAAAATTTAATATCTTTTCTGGCACGTCACCATTTTTAATAATTTTGGAGTTAATTGAAACTCCGTATTTATTGGCAAAATTTTTCATTTCCAAGTATTGTTTTTCTACTAGATTAGTTTCTTTTTCAAATTCTTGCTTAGTTGTCTTTGTTTTAAAAAAACCAAAAGTAGGACGTTCTTCTAAACATGTTAGAATTGTAACTTTTGTTTGAAGGGCCTCAGATAATGCAACTGCCTTTTTGAACGCCTTTTGGCTTCCAGGAGTGCCGTTGTAAGGTACCAATATGTGATTAAAGATATTGTTCATTTTCTCTCATAAATTCTCAAGATCAATAAGAATATTTTCCATTTTCAAATATTTCGACTGTATATTATTTTCTTTACGGAATTGTTTTGTTTTCTTGTGAACAAAACTATCATTATTATAGATATAATTAAAACAACTAGAACCAAATCAGCAAATTCGGGAATAATTGTAGTTCCAGTTAAGGAAATTGACTTGGCAAACGGAGGGATTTCATTAATTGTTAGAACCGTGATTTCATCTTCAAATTCTTGTGTGAAATTTTCTGTCATAGCACCATCAATAGATACTGAAGAAATTCCGCTAATTAGTTCTGATGGGAGTAACATAGTTAATGTATTATCTCCACTCATGGTTTTTCCCTGCAGTTCAAATAAAATGGATTTTGAATTTTTATCTACACTTGCCGCTTTAAGTAGGCGATTAAACTTGTATTCTAAATCAAAGGTTGTCAGTCCATCACCAATATCAGACCCGACTTTCGGCAACACACTATTACCACTAACTACGCTGACAAGACCCGCTCTCCATGGGTGAATAGTGCAATAATAGGGAAATTCTCCAATCTCTGCAAATGACTGTATGAATAATTGTCCAGGACCAATCTTAGCACTATCAAAAATTCCATCAGGTCCTCTTTGAGGCGTTCCAGAAGTTACAGTATGTGCAACAGTATCCCCATTCTTCCATTGAATAACATCATTTACTAAAATTTCAATAAACCCCGAGGTATCGCCATCCTTTTCGCTTTGCCAATGAAATGGAGCAGTGGGATCAGCTGAGCCAGATGGGATGTTAATATCATAAACTGATTCTGCAAATCCAGTGGATGATAATGAAAGTATTATTAATGTGGTAACAATCGCCAAAATAGATTTTCTCAAGCAAAGTGTTTTGAGGATTTTTAGATATAAAGGCAGACCATAAATGTCAATCCTGATATAACAAGTCAACGTTTCCTCTAGAATTCAAATGTGAATGAAAAGATATAGTCAAGATGATCCATGCAAATCTCAATTCTGGAACAAATCAGTGGGTTTTCATTATTGAATCTCGTGGATCAATGAAAATTTAAAAATTATTAATTATCTTGTATGGATTTTTTCATTTCTAGATATTCTTGAACTTTTGCAATATGATCTTTCATTTTTTTTGCGTAATCACTAGACTCTTTAATATTCCCTTTTTCTATAGATTTAATCAATCCGTCTGAATAAATTTTAACGTCTTCAACTAATGACTTGGCCTCGTCTTTCATACAAGTTAAACGTGTTTTCTGCTTGATAAACTAAAACTATGATAACCAGTATTGATTTTAGAATTTGTATTCAACGCTGATAATAAGAATGATATTTAAACAACACATTAGAAAATTAACGATTGTAAAAGATGAATAAAATAAAAAAAATCTTGTACCCATTGATGGGTCCTCCAACTCAAAAAGAGCATTATCTGATGCAATATTTTTAGCAAAAATGGTCAATGCTTCAATTACTGGAATCAATGTAATACATTCTGAATCTGAAACTGACACCTTTTTAGAAATTTTAGAACCCCTTTCCACACTGGATAAAAAGGGATTTGTCGGAAAGCAATTATCCGAGGCAAATGTTATGATGGGCGAGGCCAAAGAGGAATGTCAAAAATATAATGTCACTTTTAACGGGGTTGTAGCACAAGGAATTCCAGAAGTTAAAATTGTAAAATTTGCCGAAGACAAAGATTTCGATATTATTGTAATTGGAATGACAGGAAAAGGGCATACAAGTGAAGTTCTCTTTGGGAGTGTATCTTACAATGTTATACACAAAACAAAAATGCCTGTTTTAGTAGTTCACTAAATCTAATTTGGGAGTTATTTTTGAATTTAATCTATAAATTTTGATTTACAGTCAACCACATTTGTACATTTTTGACACTCATTGTTGATAATCACGTTATTTTATAATATAGCAGAAAATTGAAAATACCATGGATATGCATTGGTACTAAAGTCATTCAAGTTTCATACTCCTCAAATTACATACCTAGTTAAAAAAAAATTATGGGCACAAGTTATCGTTGCTTTATTCTTAGGATTGGTTTTTGGTCTATTTTTAGGTCC
>DATKZR010000118.1:0-6230 GCA_035527875.1 Nitrosopumilaceae archaeon
GCTTACGTGGAAAACCACATTTGCCAATGCATAGTTTTGGATAGGAAATTCTGTCCTATATGTAACAAATCTTGCCATCATGATACTTCATTGAATCCAAAACAAAAAATAGATCCTGGCAATGGAGGCATATCTTCCCAAGAATCTTACAAAACTGAGATTATTATAGCATAATTTTATCAGAATTAATTAAATCTGGGTCCTTTTCATCAAGAAAGTTTTTGAAAACCATTGATTTTGGTCAACATAAATAAAGAAATCTTTTGAATTTAACTTCATCTTGGAAGAAACTCCTATAGTTGAAGGTGAATTGATTTCTGGCCACACCCAAATTTCTAATAAAGAAATGATCCATGAACTTGAAATCAAGGGATACGGTGAACTTGAAAATAATAAATTAATCCTAAATTTTTTTGAATCTTTATATCTTCTTTATTCTGATAGACTAATTTTAAAAAAAGGTAAGAAAAAAATAGAATTTGAGGATCTTATGAATATCTGTCAGAAAAAAGATCCAGAATCTCTCACTAAATTTTTAATATATCGCGATTTGAGAAACCGAGGGTATGTAGTAAAAGATGGATTTGGATTCGGTTCTGACTTTCGGGTTTACGAAAGAGGACATTTTGGTGAAAAAGGGGCAAAATTTTTAATCTTTGGTCTCAATGAAGGTCAACAAGAAAAGATGGGAAATCTTCAAAAAAAAATTGAACAGATTACTCAAATGGGAAAAGAACCAATTATCGCAGTAATAGAAAGAAGGGGTGAGGTAATCTATTACAAAATTAATAGAATGAATTTTTATGAAAATAAATCCAGATTACAAGAGTCCTTTAAGATTTAAAGATTAAAAGCCCACTCTGATGAAAATTTTAACAAGTTATTTTCTTCTGCCCACAAAAAATCATGAACTTCAACATACTTTGTTTTGTTTTCCCACAACTCCTCAAAATCTTTTCTTTTTCTTTCCACTCTTGATTTATCATTCCAAGAAGTAAAAACATCTACTGACTCAAAATCTCGAGACTGGGATGAAAACGATTCTTTAGATGTCCCCGTAAAAGCAACCATTTGATCATGCTCATCCAAAAATAGGCCTATTCTTTCAGAAAATGAGTTAGTAATTTCCTCAGATCTTGGAATAGCGATTTTAATCTCAATTTGGCCAGTATTAACAATATCTTGGAGTTTTTGAATTTTTGAGTCCTTGATTAGTTTTCCATCAAATCTTTTAGTGTATTTTTCAGAAAAAAGTTTGGTCAAAATACCAAGTTCTAGAGTCTTAAATCTATGACCTGTCACCATTCGTAATTTTGCTTTTCCAGAAGAGAAATTATCAAATGCCATTGCGATAGTCGCCAAAGTTTGAATGGATAAAAAATCCACACATCTATCATATTCTATGCAATGACTTAGACACGGAAAGAAAAATTCAGCTACAATGTCTTCTCTATCGGAACGATATTCCTCCTTTAATCCGATATCTCTAAGACCCAATGTTATTTCATTTTGATTTTGTTATTTAAAGAAACAATTTTTTTATTTTCAAAATATTTTTACGTACAGAGACTTGAAGCCCTAAAGGCAGAAAAATATTAACAAAACTGATTATAATCTTGTTTTCTGTAAAAATTTACAGTGGAATAAGGATTGGATACAAATAAAGAACGAAATGCACTAATAGATTCTATTCAGTACAGAATATTCTATGCTGAAATAAATTTGGATAAAATACCATCTGGTATTCCATTAGATATTTTTCCCAAAGACAAAATATCATCTGAAATTGCAATGGATGCATTTTTGTTTTATGCAAATGGGGCTTTAGGCTTGGTTTTTTCAGAAATTAATAAAAAACTAGATTTGAAATTGCCTCCTAATCAAATCAATCCTTCTGATATATTTCAGGCCTTTGGGAAGAAGAATACCGATGAGACAAATGCGATGATTGAAATATTTCAAATATACTTTCAAAAACCAATTCATGAAGAGAAAATAATTACTGATCAAGAATTCAATGATGGTCTAAACCGATATGGGTATGACGTAATTGGGTTTCATGCTGAATATGAATATAGAGGTCAAGTAAAATATCAACATTTTTGGAACCGTGCAAGCAGTAGATTATGGGAGATTTCAAATCAGGAAAATTTGGAATCCTATGATTCTCTGTTAAAAAATGCAGGACAAAAAGGAAAAGATAAACCTAGAAACTATTTGCGAGTAAAACTTACGGCTGATGATCATCCTCCAGTTTACTGGGATTCGGCTCACTATGAAAACCCAAAAAGATACTTTACAAACATTTTATCTCTAGTCAGACAATTCATTGATAAAATACTTGAAATTTTAAAGCCTCTATATCTTCCAGACTCAATTATATCCGAATAGATCTTAAAATATGATTTGAATAGATCAGATATTGCATTTCATAAATTACTCCAAAAGTTGGAAATCAATATTGATTTAACGCTCAGATCTGCCTCAACATGGATAGTAAATGTTAAATGAAAATAAAAAATTCCATGATTTGATGAGAAAACTTGTGTTCTTGCTTCCATTGTTAGTATTTAGTGCAGGAATGGCATATGCTGAACCACTAGAGAATATTCAAACATCTGTTTTAGATTACACCAATAATACTGCCACGGTTCAAATAACTTGGAATGCAGATGAGATTACTTCTTCTTATAAAATAGGCTGTGTTAGCTGTTTTCCAAATATGGTAGAATCTACTTCTGAGAATAGTATCTCTATTGCCAATATTACTGCTTTTCCAAACGGATCAATGGCCATGCTTTATGCTTTAGCTTATGACATTGAAAACAATCTCATTGCTGCAAAACAAATTTTTGTTAATTTATCTAATTAATAGAATTTAATTATTTTTTGGGATACAGGGAAAGAGGGAGATATCTCTTTTGACAAAAAATTTGACCAATAACATTAGTTATTTAGGATAGAAAAAAAGTAGTGAATGTGAAAAACAGTCTGGAATCTTCTGAAGTTTCTCCTAAAGAATGGTTATCGATAAACCAGTTTTTACATCAGATAAAGCAGGTTGAATTTGAATGTGTATCTGTCTATTATCCTTATGGTAAAGAACTCGAAATCATATCTTTGCTACAAGAAACAAAGAGAAAGGAACCTTTTGAAAAAATAGAATCAGAAATTGAAAAACGAATTAGAACACTTGGAGAAAATACTTTCTCTGCAGGAAAGTTTACAAAAACTCTTTGTATTTTTGGATGGATAGAGAACGGCAAAGTAAAAATAAAAGATATCGGAATCTCAAAAAAGCTACCATATATCTATATGCTAAATAAAAAGCCGTATCTTAAGCCATTTCGTGATATTCTAAAAACCAATTATGATGTTTTGGTAATTACACTTGATCAAAAATACGCGAAACTACAAAAATTTTATGGAGATCAGATTATCCAAGAATCTAAACTTCGAATTGACTTACAGGGAAGACATAGAAAAGGGGGGCAAAGTCAGGGACGGTTCCTAAGAGCAAGGCAAACTAAAATTCATGTTTTCTTCAAAAAAGTAGCAAATAAAGTCAAAACAATGGGTTCAAATTCAGAGTTAATTTTGTTGGGTGGAAATGGTTTGGCAAAATTGGAATTTCATAGTGAACTTGATTCAGAATCAGTAAAAAAATGTCGATTTGTAGAAAACTTGTCTTTTTCTACTACAACAAGGGACATCCATAAGAAAATAATTCAGCACTTGTATAAGTTTAGGAGAAATTACGTTACAGAATTAATGGCAAGATATGAAAACTTAGTCAAAGAAGGACTAACTGTCAAAAGAAACGAAATGATTTACAAGGCATTAGAAATTGGAGCAGTAGACACGTTGATAGTTTCTGCAGATTACCATCATAATTCTCAATTCAAAAACATTATGAAAATGCTAGAGATTGCAAAAAACACCTCAGCTAAAATAGAATTTGCAGTTTCTCCAAAAATAGTCAAAAAATTAGAAATTAATAATTCAGTTTTAGCAATATTACGATACAAAATAAAATAATTCAAAATCCCTGAAGAGGAATTTTATTTTTGATTCAATTGTGTACTTTTTGAGAAATCCACAAGTTTATTGAACGTCATTAAAAATACGATTTTTCCTTTTTGTGTATTAAAACCCATCTGTACTTGACATAGTGAGTTATTTTGACGAAATTCTCGATATAGGCAAAGTTTGTTTATATGAACATACAATTGTTATAATTAATTTAATCCAAAAGCATGTGTTATGAAAGTTTTAGAAATTACAATTATTTTTTCTATTATTGTGATTTCTGGATCAATTTTTGGAATTTCGGAATCTTTTGCTGAAGAAGAATGGCAAAAATATAGAATTGTTGGAAATTTTTATCTTCCAAATGGACAATTAGACTATCAATCTCAGGAAATACCCTATCTAATTGACAATGGACAAATCACAAATGTCAAAATTTTGGTTTCTGGGACTAAATTGGCCTTTAAAATTAATACATTTGACGATGGCGTTTTAGAACTAAAAATTCCTAGAAACGTAGTTGACATTACAATTGGAAGTATAGATGATCAATTTGTTGTGCTTCATGATGGGGTTGAGAAAAAATTCTATGAAAAAAATCCCACTCAAAGTGACTTGGTTTGCTCTCGCCATATCGTAATCCCCTTTACAAAGGATACATCAAATATTGAAATCGTTTCCTTTTTCTTAAAAGAAGAACCATTCCGTAATGCCCTAAATTCTTTATATTCAATTGATTGTTTCATTGATCCTTCACCAAAATTACAAATCAAAAGTGGAGTCAAACCTGAAAATGTTTCTTGCAAAGAGGATCTTGAATTAATTTTCAAAACCACCACAGGTTCTCCGGCATGTGTAAAACCATCTACTGCTCAAAAACTGTTGGTTAGAGGATGGACATTATTAGGACATTATTAGGACATTATTGGGACATTATTAGGACATTATTAGGACATTAACTTTCCAAAAATAATTCTAAATCTGATAATGTATTAAACCAAAACTGTAATGCCCATCGGGTTTTGTCAAATTAGTTCAATGCTCTGCTATTTAGAAAATAACCTATCTGAAAATTACTTGCAAGATTACTGCCAAAAGTTTCGCAAAAAAATATCATCTCAAAAATCTGCCAATAATTGGTATAATGTTCATTAGTCCCAGATTTCAGAAAGCAGCATATGTCAAAAAAAGCCATTTTGTTTCATAAAAGACTAAAAGGCAAAATCTACATAGAAAGTAAAATTCGCAAAATAACTGATGCGAATCTACAGCTGATCTACACCCCAGGTGTAGCAGCAGTTTGTAAAGAAATTTTTAATCATCCGGATTTGAAATATGATTTGACCACCAAAGGAAACAATGTTGCAATCATTACTGATGGCACTCGAATTCTAGGGTTAGGCAACATTGGTCCAGATGCGGCCTTGCCTGTCATGGAGGGAAAGTCAGTCCTGTACAGAAAATATGGGAAAATAAACGCCTTTCCAATCTGTCTAAACACCACTGATAAGAAAAAAATTATTGAAACGATAATATCCATTGAGCCAGTATTTGGCGCAATAAATCTTGAGGATATTGAATCCCCCAAAGTTTTAGACATTTCATATGAGCTTGTAAAAAAACTATCCATACCAGTGTTTCATGATGACAGACATGGAACAGCGGTCGTGGTTTTAGCCGCTCTTGTAAATTCCCTAAAACTTGTAACAAAAAAGATACCAGAGGTCAAAGTAGTCATTGCAGGAGCTGGGTCTGCAGGTTATTGCATAGCAAAATTACTAAACTTTGCTGGCTGTAAAAACATCATAGTAGTTGATTCCAAGGGTGCAATATACAAGAAAAGGAAAATCAACATGGACAAGTACAAGTTGCAACTTGCCAAATTTACAAATCAAACAGAGAGGGGGGAACTCTCTGACGTGATAAAACAAGCCGATGTATTTATTGGGGTTTCTGGAATTAAGAATCTGCTAAAACCACAAATGATCAAGGAGATGAATGAAAAACCAATAGTATTTGCACTTACAAATCCTGAACCTGAGATTGATCCTTCGGTGGCAAAAAAGTCAGGTGCAAGAATAGTTGCCACTGGAAGTTTCAAGTATGAAAATAAAGTAAACAATGCTTTAGTTTTCCCATTTCTAATGAGGGCGATACTTGACTTGAAGATACAAAAGATAACTATGGAAATTCTTTATGCC
>DATKZR010000119.1:0-3194 GCA_035527875.1 Nitrosopumilaceae archaeon
CACAATGCGCTGAATGCAAAAAAATAATTAGTATGATTTGTAAATCTTGCAAGACTAAGACTGCAGAACAATATCATAACGAATGCATCCTTGGTTTAAATCAACCAGGCTATTTTTCAAACAAATTCATTGGAAATTTACCAAACACAACTCTAACTTAACCTTTACAAATTGAACAAAATTGAGATTCTATTCGTACTTAAAATTGAAGTTAGATTAAAATTTTTAAGAATATTCAATGATCTAAAAAAGAATGACCACTATATTTTTAAAATTAACGGTTTGCAACTAATTTATTTTCCAATTCCCTTTACCAATCCAAAAAGTTGTCTTACTGCCAATTTCGGATGGTGAGTAGCAAGTTTTAGCATATTTGATAATCCAAAATCTGCCTTTATAAAATCCAAAAATTCCTCTGGTCTTAACTCTTTGATAATATCTAATTCTTTGTCCCATTCCTCATCAGAAAGACCAATCCATCTATTTTGAATTTTCCTAGCTGATTTTATCTTGGATTCAATTTCTTTTCGCCAATTCTCTTCATATGGTAATAAAGCAGATTCATCCGTTTTTCCTGATTTTAAAGCATCGACTGCTATCTTTCCTGCAGATCTTCCAAATTTTATCGCATATCGGATTCCCTCTAAAACCAACGGATTTGCTTGTCCTGCCGAATCTCCTACTAGAATCAAATTATTGTATACCGTCTTTCGGGACAAGCCATCGTTTGGAATTAATCCATAATGAAATTCTATCGGAGTAATTTTACCTAACTTTCCAATAGGTCCTGGTTTTGATTCCATCAATTCTTTTAACCTCTCTGTGGGATCAACTGCTGATTCAGGCTTTCCAACTCCTACTCCGATTCTAACTATGTCTTTGCTAATTGGAAAAATCCATGCATATCCTGCAGGAGAATACTTTTGACCAACCATGAGCGACCATGTATCAGGATCTACATTCTCTGCTCTTGCTTCATATTCTGCTCCAGCTCCAAATCTTTTCCATTGAGTGGCAAACCCCATGGCTTTGCAAACTACGGATCCAAACCCACTAGCATCAATTATTATCTTGCCAAAAAATGAAACTTCCCCTTCGGGATTATTGGCTTTCACTCCCACAATGTCGCCGTTTTCATTTTTTATAACATCTTTAACATTGGTTTTTACAAAAATATCTGCTCCTTGATTCTCTGCTTGCTCAGCTAACCATCGATAGGTTTTCCTTACATCTAAGACTGCTGCTTGAGGAACTGAGTCACTTATTGTTACTTCGTTGTTTGGAGAACAAAAGGAATAGTTTTTGATAGGATTAAAACAATCATCTGGTATCTGAAATTCTTTGATATTTTTTATCCAGGTTACTCCGCTGGTCCTAACAGTTTCAGCAACAGTTTCTTCTTTTTCTAATAGAGCAACCTTTACACCATTTTTGGATGCTTGATATGCTGCAGACGAGCCTGCCGGGCCAGCCCCGACTATAACTATATCATACTGAAATTCTTTATCCATCTTTCAAGTCTTTTTCTATCCAGAATATAATTTTGAGGTATCAATAGTGGCAGGGAAAATCTATTTTTTTAAGATGGGTGTGCCATTAACATCATATTCCCTTTCTGAGTCAAACGTGGTGGTATGTGACACATCTCGATGCATGTAGCTTTGGGTTTGTCCTTCTTTTTTTCTACAGAATTTTTGGTGAATTGCCTCTTCTATCTTCAAGGTGTCTTCATTTTCGTGGAAGAGACGTTTTCCACATTCTTGACATATTATTTCAGGCACAAATATAATCTGCTTTAAATCTATTTAGATGTTTCAGAATTTGGTTTGATCTTTGCTATCTAAAAATTGACGGGGTTAAATTTCAATAGAGGTATTTCTAAAACCGAAACTTTAGATGGTTTATTTATTTCCATTATTACATTGGAGGAATCAAATCTTATTTCATTCATTTTGTGGTCTGCAATTACGGGCATAATCATAGGAATTACTGGGTTTAGCTATAATGCTTATCATAGGAGAAACAAAAATGAGACCTCTACATCTTGAAAAAAAAGGTTTACGTGGACTTGCAATAGCCGAAAGTTTTAGACCAAAGTCTAAAAAATCTATTTTATCTGGAATTGTAATGAGAGGGGATTTTGTAATTGATGGATTTGTTTTTGGCGGTGCAACACTAGATGGTGATGATGCAACAAATACCATCCTTCAAATGTATGATGATTTGAAACGACCAGATATCAACTATATCATAATTTCTGGTTTAATAATTTCTTTGTATAATATTATTGATATTAAAAAAATTCACAAATCATTAAAAATTCCAATAATTGGAGTAACTTATCATGATTCCAATGGAATTGAAGATTCTATCAAACACCATTTTCCAGATTCATATAATGTTAAGATTAAAAATTACCAAAAACTTGGTATTCGAAAAAAAATCACACTAAATACATCATCAGATGTTTTTGTGAGATACGAAGGGTGTACACTAAAGGAGGTGGATTATCTTCTAAATACATTGACTTTGCACGGTTCTATTCCAGAACCCCTGCGTGTTGCACAATTATTGGCAAAATCTCTGCTTCAAAAAGGGTTATCCTTCTGAAGCTGTTTTTCCACCGTCTACATTTAGAATTGTACCTGTAATCCAGTTTGCTTCATCTGAAGCCAGGAACAACGTTGCATTTGCAACATCCAAAGGCTCACCAATTCTCACTAATGGGATTCTTTCTTCAATAATCTTTCTAGCTTGTGGGTCATCAAGATATGGTTTAATCATTCCTGAATTTATAATTCCTGGGTTTACGCTATTGCATCTGATGTGTCTTCTTGCATATTCAACTGCAATTGCTTTTGTAAACATGGAAATTGCCGCTTTGGTCGCAGAATATGCTGCAAGATGTACTCTGGGAATTGCCCTGTCACCTGAGATAGAACCTATATTAACTATCACCCCACTTTTTACATCTGACATTTTCGCTAGAATTGCCTTTGTCATGTGAAAAACTCCAAAAAGATTAACATCGATTAGTTTCTTGATTTCTGATCCTTGCATTTCATGGAAATGAACTGGATCGTTAATTGCCCCTGCATTATTTACAAGGATGTCTACCTTTCCATATGTGTCAATAATCTGCTTTACCGTATGAATTACTTGAGATTCTTCAGTTAAATCACATGACATTGAAG
>DATKZR010000120.1:0-3456 GCA_035527875.1 Nitrosopumilaceae archaeon
AAGAAAGAAGCTCCAAAGAAAGAAGCTCCAAAGAAAGAAGCTCCAAAGAAAGAAGCTCCAAAGAAAGAAGCTCCAAAGAAAGAAGCTCCAAAGAAAGAAGCTCCAAAGAAAGAAGCTCCAAAGAAAGAAGCTGCAAAGAAAAAGTGATTCTTACAATTAAAAAATAAATTATTTTACTCTAATTGATACAAGTCAAGTTTGCAATCAATACTACAATCAGGATTTGACCAATCAAGTGTATCTTGTTGTGGGATTATTCCCAATGGATCATAATTTTCAAATTTGGTCATTCCTTGAATTGAGGAGAGCATTACAATTTTTGATTCCTCTGAAGAAGATACTGCCAAATTAACTTGAGAATTATTTTCATTTAAAATTCCACTAGTCATTTTTGTGATAGAATTTAATACTCCGACAGGAATATTTTCCCCAGCCACATATAGGATAGAACACTTTACAGAGTTTGGCGATGTGGTCCCATAAAGCATTTTAAGTGAATCTCTCAGTGATTCTTCGATTTTTTGTCCTTCTTTACTTGCAGTTAGGATATTTGTTTCAGTAGAAATTTCCGAGGAATTAAGAGAATCAATAACATGTATTATTGCTGAATTTGCAATATCGTAGCAAGTTTTGGAACTTAGGTCAGGATTGCTCTCCAAAAGTGAATCATTGTCTAAAACTATTGTACAATCCGAATCTGCAGTAAGCCTTTTTAGAGTTACACCAGAATTGAAAATTCTGTCTTTTTCATATTTGAAGGGCATGATGGCAAAGGAAACAAGGCCAATATCTGATTCCCTGCATATTTCAGATACGACTGGGGAAATGGCAGAGCCTGATTTTCCGGCTAGGTTGGCTAAGAGAATAACTGTTGAATAACGGGAAATTGTTGACTTTATTTCTTCTAAAACTTTGAAAGTGGAGCCTCTAATCAATTGCATTGAGGGATTTACTATAGAGTCAGTTGAGACTTTAATTGTTTGACAGTCTGCGGGTAGATCTTTTTGATCGTTGCTAATAACTAAACAATCTGAGTTTACAATATCTTTGGCGTGTACGGCTAGTTTTGAGCCTGCCCCTCCTAAACCTACAACTAAGATCGGTCCTTTAATTTGAAAACTCATCCTATGCCATATTCCATCATTTAGATAAAAAACCTTCTTACGTTTTTTTAATCAAATTTCAGATCTAAAAAATTTAGCTTACAATCTTTCCAACAAGGCTATGTCTGGTAACATCTGTGATTTCCACAGTTCGTGTCTGGCCAATCAACACACTGTCCTCTACATTAATTGATTTGTAAGCAAAGTTTCTTCCTTTGATTCCTTCTTCTGTTTTCTCATCAAATAACACCTCCCCTTTCCAACCGATCCATTGTTGATTATTTTCAATGGCGATCTGATTTATTAAATTAAAAATTTCCTTACTCCTTTTTTTTACTTCTGAGACATCAATTTGCTCCCACTCAGCAGCTTCAGTGCCTGGTCTTGCGCTGTACTTTGAAAGGTTGACAACATCTGGTTTTGTTTCCTCCAGCAGTTGTTTTGTTTTCTCAAAGTCTTCTTGTGTCTCAGAAGGAAAACCCACTATAACATCAGTGGAAATAGTAAATTCAGGAAATTTACTTCGAGCTTTTTTTACAATGTCTCTAAAGGTTTCTACTGTATGTCCTCTTTTCATATCATTTAACACCTTATTGCTACCGCTCTGTACTGGAATATGAAGAAACTTGAAGACTTTGTCACTATCAAATGACTTTATCAGACTGTCTTTTATTCTGGCCATGTACATGGGATTCATCATTCCAACTCTAATCTTAAAGTCATGAGGAATATCTACAACTGTATCAATTAGAGTAGGCAAATCCGTATTGATATCAAACCCATAACATCCATTGTCAGTTGAGGTTAACCATACCTCTTTACACCCATCATTGATCTCAGTTTCAATTTGCCTTACGATATCTCCAATTCTATAGCTTGACAAGTCTCCTTTGGATAATTTAGTCTGACAGAACGTACATTCACTCATGCAACCGCTTGCAATCTCTACTATTCCTACTACAGGATTCAATCTCACCTTTGGAAGCCCAACCTTTGAAACATCAGAATCCTCCAAAGCGATTTGCTTGATTCCTTTTAAGGTCGAATCTATTACCTGTAATGTCTTTCCAAGGGAATTGGGTCCCAACATACTTGCGTTTTCTGAAAATTTCTCCACGGTAAATTTTTCAGCTTTTGGAAGACAACCAGCTACTACTAGCGGTTTGTTTTTTAATGATTTTATTCTGTGAATCATCTTATTTGCAGTTGAATCTTTAACCGAACAGGTTACTATGATGTTCAAATCAGACTCTGAAGAATTATCGGCAAGTGTGTGACCGCCATTTAAAATTAATCCTGAAATCATTTCTGAATCTGCAAAACTAGCAGAACATCCATACGCTTCTACAAAGATCTTTGCCATGGTTTATCCAAACAATGCATCGATTTCTTTGTTACTCATTAGTTTCTTTGAAACAACTAATTCCCGTATTGTTTTGCCAGTTTTCAGTGATTCTTTAAACAATTCTGCGGACTTTAGATATCCAATCTTTGGTGTAAGAAGGGTGACGATAACTGGACTCTTTTCAATATCCGTTTTCAATTTTCCCCTATTTGCAGTTAGTCCATCAATTAGGTTAGCTGAAAATATGGGTAGGAAATTTTTTAACATGTCAGTTGACTCTAACATGCACTTTAGCATTCCAGGTAACATTACGTTGAGCTCAAATTGACCGGCTTGTGCTGCATTAGATACAGCAGTGTCATTTCCAATTATGTTAAAACAAATCATGTTCATGCACTCTGCTAATGATGGATTTACCTTACCTGGCATGATTGATGAGCCTGCATGAACAGCGGGTATTCCTAACTCTGCTAATCCAGCTATTGGTCCTGAGGCCATTAATCTAATGTCGTTTGCAATCTTGTTTATTTCAATGGCCAAATTTCGTAATGCTCCTGAAAGATTTGAGACTGCAAATTTACTTTGCAAAGAAAAATGCATATCTTTTTCAGGCTTTATGGGAAGTTTAGAAATTTTTGCGAGTTCTGATATCGCAATTTTTCTGTATCCTTTAGGGGTGTTTGCACCGGTTCCTACTGCGGTTCCGCCTAGTGCAACAAATTGTAATTCTTTTTGAGCTACAATTATTGCATTTCTTGCTTTAGTAATAGAAGTAGAATATGCTGCAAACTCGTTTCCAAGTGTAACTGGCAGTGCATCCATCAAATGGGTTCTTCCAATTTTTTTAAATGATGAGAATTGTTTTGACTTTTTTGTTAATGAATTGATTAATTTATCAATTGCAGGGATGGTATCTTTAAGATTCATTAAAATTGCAACATGCATTGCAGTAGGATATGTGTCGTTACTTGATTGTGACATGTTTACATGATCATTTGGATGCAAGTG
>DATKZR010000121.1:0-28430 GCA_035527875.1 Nitrosopumilaceae archaeon
TATCAATTTTAAACCAGATTTAAAGGAATCCAGATTGGATCCATGGAGGCTTAACTATTTTTGGGATTAATTTGAGATTAACTGCTTATTGTTAAATCATAATTTATCATAATGGGTAATCATAGTAAGATTGAATCCAAGACTCGAAAATTTTTCAAGAACAAATCATGACTCAGCAATAATCCGCATAATCCTCCTAACGATTATGAGTTAGATTTACTCGTCATAATTTAGAATAGAACATTTTATGAGAAAAGTTTCAAAATCATAAAAAAGTGCTAATGCAGGCATCATAATTTCTGATAAATACATTTTGTAGATAATTTGTACCTGATAGATTCATCATAATTTACTAGTTCAGGCACATCAAAATAGCTACAAGCTATGATTGTAACAAAAGATAGGAAATTATGATTAGAAAATTATGATAAATCATTCTATTCTGCAAAAGGTAATCCCAAAAACGGTTCAACTTTGTCATAATGTCGTCTCATAGATTCAGGTGAATAGTCAGTGTAGTGTTTTCTTATGACATTCTGAGAGATTCTTCCACAAAAAGCATCAATATATTTTTCTTCGATTCCAGCTTGTGTACATTATCATCAGTGAATTGGACTTCTGAAGGTTCTGTTTTGGGAGTTCTAATCTTTTGAGTATTGATATCATTATGCGAATAAAATCCTCGAATAATATGATAAGACCCATGAACTGAAGCATTGAATTTTTTTCCTTTCTCGTCTTCTGCCCATGTACAAAAATCAGACAGTCTAGCTTTGACTGTTTCTTTTCCTTTGAGTGCCTCTTCAATTATGTCATCAGGGTTTTTTTGTGTATACTCGATGAATAGCGGCATCCAATTCCTAATAGCTTGATGAGTTTTTGGAGATAGTTTATTTTTATGAGAATTATATTTTAGTCCATTTTTCCATTTTTTAATTGAGGCATATTCTTCCCAATTTGTTAGAGTCTGAAGGTTTGACACTGTCATTATAGGCTCACCGAATTATAATAGGGTGACCCAAAGGTCACGTTATTTTTAAGTAGGGCAGAGAAAAGAGATCCACCCATGGTATCAGGTCATCAAATCAGACTTAACCGAATATTAAGGAAAGGAAAGATGCTTTGCATTCCAATGGATCATGGTATTTCAAATGGACCTATTGAAGGGCTGGAAGATCCAATATCTACTATTTACCAATGTGAAGGACACGGCCTCACAAGTGTAATTATTAACAAAGGAATAATCAAGGCATTACATAGGCCAACAAAAGTAGGAATATTGGTTCATTTTTCAAGTAGTTCCATATTATCAATGTCACCTAATAGAAAGATGTTAACTGGAACAGTTGAAGAAGCTTTACGTTTGGGCGCAGATGGCGTTTCACTTCATATCAATATTGGCGGAAAAGAAGAACCAGAAATGTTAGAACAACTTGGAATGATGGCAGAACAATGCAACAAATGGGATATGCCACTTTTGGCAATGATGTACCCAAGAGGAGAGAATGTAAAAGATCCTCATGACCCTGAAATTGTTGGACATGTTGCAAGAATTGGTGCAGAGTGCGGAGCAGACATTGTAAAAACATTGTACACAGGAGACATAGATTCATTTTCAAAAATCGTGAAAAGTACACCTGTACCAATTGTAATTGCCGGTGGACCAAAAGCTAAAACAGATTTAGATATTCTCCAGATGACAGAGGACGCAATGACAGCAGGAGCTAAAGGAGTAACATACGGCAGGAATATCTTTGCACATAAAACTCCAGAAAAAATGGTTGAAGCTTTAGCAGCTATTATTTTTAAAAAAGAGTCAGCCAAGGAAGCAATGACCAAAATTGAGTAAAACTCGAGAATTAATTGTTTTACCAAAAGTATCCCAGGCACAATTATCAAAATTCCTTTCACAGTTAGAAGAGGAGGAAATTAAAATGGTTTATCTCGACCCGAAAAAAATTGAGAATATCAAGACAAAGCTTGAAACAATATTTCCCTCACCAAAGGCAAAACATATCATTCTTGAAAAAGAAAATGCAAAGAAATCAAAAGGGAAAAAATATGGTAGAAAATTCGAAATATTATCAAATAAAGATATTGAAAATATTTTAACCATTTCCAAAAAAGGGCTGGATTTTGTTGTAGTGGAGGTAAAGGATTGGAAAATAATTCCTCTTGAAAATATTATTGCAAAACTTCACAAAATTCATACCAAAATTTATGCGATCGCAAGAACCCCCGAAGAAGTAAGAAAAATGTTTTCAATTTTAGAGGTAGGAGTGGATGGAGTAATTTTCAACACATCGTCAATAGGAGAAGTAAGAGAAGTTATGTTGTATTTAGGAAGTAGAAATTTTGATTTGAAAAAAGGAAAGATCATCGAGATCAAAGAGGTGGGAGATGGTGAAAGAGTTTGTGTGGATACAGCATCAATGCTACACAGAGGAGAAGGCATGTTAATTGGGAGTAGATCTAACTTTTTGTTTTTAGTTCATAATGAATCAGTTGGTTCTTCATTTACATCACCAAGACCATTTAGAGTAAATGCTGGAGCCGTTCATTGTTATACGTTATCTCCAGATGGCACAACAAACTACCTCTCGGAGGTAGAAACAGGCTCCGAAGTATTAATAATTAATTCCAAAGGAAAAGCACGAAGAGCAACAGTAGGAAGATCCAAAATTGAAAGGCGACCAATGCTAATGATCAAAGCATCAGTAAATGGAGAAATTGGAGGCATCATTGCACAAGATGCAGAAACAATACGTTTTGTAAAACCAAATGGCCAACTTGTTTCAGTAACTCATCTCAGAAAAGGAGATACAGTAATGGTGTATTCCAAAGCGGCTACAGGAAGACATTTTGGAATGGAAGTAGATGACGAATACATATTAGAAAAATAATCGAAATGAAATACAAAACATGTGTGTCAATTGCTGAGACATCTCCTAAAAAACTCCAACAGACTCTAAAAATCGCTATTAAAAAATCAGACTATGTAGAGATAAGATTCGATTTTCTAAAAACAGAAGAAATACCTCAAGTTCTAGAAAATGTAAAAAAAAATATGAAAAAAATTGTTTGTACTCTAAGGCCAAAATCAGAAGGAGGTAAATTTACAGGAATTGAAAAAGAAAGAATTTCAATAATAAAATTAATTGCATCATACGATCCTTTTTTACTAGACGTTGAATTTAACGCAATTAAAAGAAATAAGAATTTAGAAAAATATCTAAAAACAACAAAATCAAATCTTTTGATTTCTTGGCATGATTTTAAGAAAACTCCTAGCTTCACAGAATTACAAAAGAAACTAAATCAAATGAGCAAATTCTCATCGAACGTCAAAATTGTAACAACTGCAAAATCAATGGATGATTCTACCAGAGTGTTGCAATTATACAATAAAAAAGGAAAAGTCAATCTTGTAGCCTTTTCAATGGGAGATTCAGGTAGAACATCAAGAATTTTGAGCCTATTTCTTGGAAGTCCATATACCTACGTGTCCCTGGGAAAACCAGTGGCCCCTGGTCAGTTCAGTGTAGATGAGGTAAAAAAAATCATTAATTTAAAAAAATAAAATTTATTTAATAATTCAATGTAGGTAAATTAAATCCCCAAAATAATTTTATAATTTTCATAGTAACTAAAGTTGAGAGTTTAAATCAATCATGTAAACCAGAAAAAAGATGTTAAAAACATTTGCCGTGATAGGAGATCCGATTAATCATTCACTATCCCCAAATATTCACAGTGCAGCATTTAGAGAATTGAATTTGGACTGTTCCTATATTGCATATAGGATACCCAAAGGGGAATTAAAGGAGGGAATAGATTCTCTAAAAAAAATAAAAATCGATGGATTTAATGTTACCATTCCTCACAAGGTGGAGATGATGAAATATTTGGATAAAACGGATGAGTCATGCAGTCTTATTGGAGCTGTAAACACTGTAACCAATAGCGAAGGAATTTTAAAAGGTTACAACACAGACATGGATGGATTTTTAGATCCTTTTAAAAAAAAAAATATAAAAATAAAAGACACCAAAATTCTTTTACTGGGAGCAGGAGGCGCTGCAAGAGCTATTGTTGCAGGGTTTGCCAAAGAAAAAGCACAACACATTACAATTGCAAACAGAACACTTGAACGGGCAAACAATTTGACGCAATTTGCACATTCAGTTGGGCTTAAGGCAGAGGCCATAAACATTGAAAAACTTGGAAATAATTTAGACAATTACGACATTATAGTTAATGCCACTTCAATTGGGTTAAAAAATGAACCCAGTCCTATTTCTTTTGAATCTATTAAACCCAAAACAATAGTTTACGATATCGTATACATGCCAATGAATACTGATTTTTTAAAAAAAGGAAAGGAAAGAGGAGCCAGCATAATTTATGGTTATGAGATGCTCCTAGGCCAAGCAGGAAGAGCATTTGAGATTTGGCATGCTGTAGAAGCACCTTATAATGCCATGAAAAAAGCCCTGTTAGGAGGAGTATAATGGCAAAGGCAAAAGCAATCGTTCATGGTGCAGTATCAATTGTAAGTGCGATAGCCAACAAAAAAGGAGCAACTTTAGGTATTTCTCTTAAAGTTGAGGCCACGGTGGAAACCAATCCCGGGAAAGGAATTATCATTCAATCTAAAAACAAGACTCTCAGTTCTCGATTAATCCATAAAACCGTAGAAAAAATATTAACAAAAAAAGAATTAGAGGAAAATAAAATCACAATAATTTTGGAATCGGAAATTCCAACGGGATATGGATTAAAAAGTTCTAGTGCGATATCCTCAGCAGTCGCGCTTGCATGTGCAAAAATCTTCAAACCAGAATTAATCGATCAAAAAATTTTGCTTGCCGGGGTGTATGCATCTATAGAATCCAAAGTAAGCATTACTGGAGCATATGATGATGCATGCTCTTGTTATTTTGGAGGATTTAACGTAACAGATAATGCCAAAAATCAAATAATTCGATCAGAAAAAATTCCCGTCAATTTAATTGCAATAATTTTTGTTCCAAAAAATCGAAGACGTGGAAATATAAAAAAATTAAAAATATTATCATCTGTTTTTTATAATGCGTGGAAATTAGCTAAAGATTCTAACTATTGGCAAGCAATGATAATTAATGGTTTAGCAACATCAACAATTTTAAATTCAGACCCAAAAATAATAACAAACCTTCTTGAAAAAGGAGCTATTGCAGCATCAATTTCTGGAAATGGGCCCGCAATAGCAGCAATTGTAAAAAAAGAAGACGAACAAAGCGTAAAGAAGGTTTTTTCTTCCTTAGATGGAAGCATAATTGTTTCAAAAATTAATAACAAAAAAGCTGAAGTATATGATTTGTAAAGTAGAAAAATCAAAACTTTCAGGAAATCTGGTTTGTCCTCCCAACAAAAGTTATACCCATCGAGCTATTTTTCTAGCTGCTCTTGCAGGAAATAACAGCAAGGTGAACAACGTTTTGTTTTCAGATGATACCAGTGCTACCATTAATGCATGTAAAAACTTTGGAGCTCGAATTGAGAGAGAAAATTCCTCAATCATTGTAAAAAATTCTATAGGAGAAGGGAAAATTGTGCCTGAAATTAACGCGGAGAACTCTGGAACCACAATTAGAGTAGCATCAGGAATAGCCAGTTTATTTTCTGAGGAAACTATCCTAACTGGGGATTCTAGCCTTCAAAAAAGACCTATGCAGCCATTGTTAGATGCTCTTGAAAGTATTGGGGCAAAATGTGCTTCCACTGATGGAAAACCTCCAATTAAGATTACTGGAAAGATCAAAGGAGGAAACGTAACAATTCCTGGAAGTTTTTCAAGTCAATTTATCTCAGCATTATTGATATGTGCTCCATTAACCCAAAAAGGAATACATTTAGAAATTGAAGGGAATTTGGTATCAAAACCATACCTTGATGCAACAATTTCTACCATGAGACATTTTGGAGTTGCAGTTCAAACATTAATCCCTTACAAAAGATACAATATCGTACCTCAAATTTACAAACCATCCATTTTTACGGTTCCTATTGACTTTTCAAGTCTAGCTCTACTTTTATCAGCAGCGGTATTATGTGGAAAGAATTTTGTAATCAAGGGAAGTATCGGAAATTTGCCTCATGGAGATGAAGTATTCATTGATATTTTAGAACAGATGGGTGTCAAAGTGACAATTAAGGATAATACAATAGCCATACAATCTCCAGAGAAACTTAATGGTGGAAAATTTGACCTTAGCAATTCTCCAGATTTACTTCCCCCTTTAGCCATATTATCTTTAAAGACATCAAACCCTATTGAAATATTCAATGTAAAACACGCTAGACTAAAAGAGACAGATAGAATTGCAATAGTAGCAAGGGAGCTTGTAAAGCTTGGAGTCAAAGTAGAAGAAAAAGAAGATGGATTGATTTTAAATATTTCAAATAATCTCAAAGGTGGATCTTTGAATTCAGAAAATGATCATAGATTATTTATGGCATTTTGTATTGCTGGAATGTATGTAGGAGATTGCACAATTACAGATCCTGAATCTGTAAAAGTTTCATATCCAAATTTCATCGAAGAGATGATTCGTGTTGGAGCAAAAATTTCAATTCTATAATTGTGATTTTAAAAACTTATTAAAATTAATCAAAAGGCGCGACCCTGTATAGAGTGAAAAGATTTCTCCTCACCCAAAACGCCATTGCGTTAACAACATGTATTTTTCGTAGAGCCGCGCAAATTATTCATTAGAATTTGCAATTTTTATCATATATTATATAGGATGTGGTGATATTTAACATTTATATGAAATTCTTTGATTAAATAATACCAAATTTTAAAATTATAACATTCATTAGTCAAATAATTTCAAAAACACAGAAAAATCAATCCGATTTTTAGGAATTTTTTAAATGAGGAATTATAAACATCACTAAACCACCATAGATTATTGTCAGGGAATTCGATTGGTCAACGTCTAGTTTTAACCAGTTTTGGTGAAAGTCATGGAAAAACCATAGGAGCTGTTCTAGATGGATGTCCGGCAGGATTAGAAATTAATGAAAAAGAAATTCAAAAAATGTTAGATTATAGAAAACCAGGAACCTCTCTTATCACAACTCAAAGAAAAGAAGGCGATAAGGTAGAAATCATTTCTGGGATTTTTAGAGGATTTACAACAGGAGCTCCAATCACAATGGTAATCTGGAATAAAGATCAAAAATCTCGAGATTATGAAAACCTAAAGACCAAGCTTCGTCCCGGTCATTCAGATTATCCAGCTATGATCAAATATAATTATTTTAATGATTATAGAGGAGGAGGGAGATTTTCTGGAAGATTAACTGCAACCCATGTTATGGGAGGAGCAATAGCCAAAAAACTACTCAAAGTCACATTAGGAATTGAAACTAATTCGTATACAACTCAAATTGGTAAAATTGAAATGAAAAAAAAATTTGATAAAAAAATGATAAAATCAATTTACAAAAATGATGTAAGATGTCCTGATGATAACACAGCAAAAAAAATGAAGGCATCAATTTTGAATGCAAGAAAAAAAGGAGATTCACTTGGTGGAATAATTGAATCAGTGACAACAAATGTTCCTGTTGGATTAGGGGAACCAATTTTTAGTTCTTTAGAATCAGACTTGAGTAAAGCAATTTTTTCAATCCCATCTGTTAAAGGAATAGAATTTGGTTCTGGATTTGAAGGCTCAAAATTATTTGGTTCTGAAAATAATGATTTGTATACAATTAGTAAAGGAAAAATTATCACAAAGACTAATAATTCTGGCGGAATATTAGGTGGAATTTCAAATGGAATGCCCATAACAATTAGAATTGCATTTAAACCCGCTTCATCAATTTCCCAAAAGCAGAGTACTGTAGATATTAAAACTAAAAAGATTACAAATCTTCAAGTTCAAGGAAGACATGATCCTTGTGTTGTTCCAAGGGCACCACCAGTGGTCGATTCTCTTGTGGCATTGACACTAGCGGATCACGCTCTTTTAACGGGACAAATTAAACCAGTGTTGTAAAAAAATGTCTGATATTAACGAACTTCGTAGTAAAATGGACGAGATCACTATTGAAATGATAAAGATGTTAAAAACGAGAACGGATATCGCCAGAGAGATTGGAAAAATTAAAAAAAATACTGGAAAGGTAATCACTGACGAATCAAGAGAAGATAATCTCCGAATTAAAATTATTTCATTATGCAAAGAATTGAATTTTGATGAACCAATCGCCACAAAATTTTTGAATTTTCTTCTAAATGAATCTGTAAAAGTACAATCTAATGACAAGGAAACACACCTATCAATATTTCTTAAAGCAAAATCCATGGAATTAAAAGGAAAAAAAATAATACATATGGAAGTAGGAGAACCAGATTTTTTACCGCCACAAATTGTTAAAAATGCACTTGCAGAAGTTTATGATAAGGGATTTTTGAAATATGGTCAGGCAAAAGGAATTCCTCAATTTAGAGAATCTCTTGCACAACATGTGTCAAAAATTTTTGAAGTAGATATAAAACAAGATAATATCATGGTAAATCCTGGAGCAAGATTTGGGATTTTTACGGTAATTAACACCCTACTTAATCCGGGGGATGAATTGATTGTTATTGAACCTGCTTGGCCAGCATACAAAGATTGTGCATTACATGCAGGGGTAAAAGTAAGGACAATCAATACAACTTTAGAAGATAATTGGGAACCATCCATAGCACAAATTGAAAAAACAATCAATTCAAATACAAAAATGATTTCTTTGAATTATCCAAACAATCCAACTGGAAAAATTCTACCTAGAAAATTACAAGACCAAATTGTTAATTTGGCAATAAAGAATAGTCTTTACATACTTAGTGATGAAATTTATTCTCAATATGCATATGCAGATTGGAAAAGTATACTTTCGTATAATTATGAAAAAAGTATAATTACACAGTCCTTTTCAAAATCTCACGCAATGACAGGATTTAGAATCGGATACACGGTTGCACACAAGAATATAATCGATAAATTGTCAAAATTTTTGGCATTATGTCTTACCAATGTTTCAGAACCTATCCAATACATAGCTATGAAGGCATTAGAGGCAAATACCACTGATAATACTAATACAGTACAGCGAAGATTAAAGTTATTGGCAAAAAAAGCAACGGAAATGAATCTTGATTTTATTGTTCCAGATGGTGCGATGTACATTTTTGCCCGAGTTAATCATGAAGGATTTGATGGTGTAGAATTTGCAAATAATCTTTTAGATAAGGGGCTTGCAGTAGCTCCTGGAGAAGGATTTGGTAATTACAAAAATTTTATCAGACTATCTGCATGTCAGGATGAGGGAATACTAACAGAAGGAATGAATATACTAAGTGAAAATGTGAGAAATAACTAATGAAGAGGGCAATTACCGTTATTGGTGCAGGAGGGCAAATGGGTCAATGGTTTTCAAAATATTTTGCAAGTCAAGATTTTCAAGTAACTGGATTTGATGAAGAAAATAAAATTAAGAGCAAAGAAATAATTCAAGCAAATTCATTGGTAGGTGCAATCCTAAAAGCCGATTATGTAATCTTGTGCATCCCTACAAGAAAAACTCCAGAAATTATTAGATTAATTGCAAAAGAAATGAAAAGAGGAACATACCTAATTGATATCTCGTCTGAAAAAGTAAAAACTGTAGCATCCCTAGCAAAGATGCCTGCAAAAATTAATCCTATATGCATCCATCCCATGTTTGGTCCAGGTGTAAAAAATATCAAAGGGCAAAATATTATATCAATTCCTGTAAAAGATGCCAAAAAAGAGCTAAGCGTTGCAAAAGCCCTTTTTGAAGGAGCAAATTTTGTAACCATTGATGCAGCAGAACATGATAAAAAAATTGCCGTAATACTAGGATTAACTCATCTCGTAAATCTTATTTTTGCAAACATTATTTCAAAAGATGAAAAAACTGCTTTGACAGAAAAAATGTCTGGAACTACATTTAGAATTCAAAAAACTCTTGCAGAAAGCATAATGACAGAGTCTCCTGAATTAATCTCAACCATTATTGCAAATCCAGAAATTCGAAGGGTAGCAGAAGATCTTTGGAAAGATGTGGGCAGACTCCTTACAGCTGTTCAAGAAAACAAAACTGAAGAAGTCATTAGTTACATTAAAGCATGTCAAGAGAGATTATCTTCTAAAACTGATCTTGATTCATCCTACAAAAAATTAATTAAAATGGCAAATGCAATTGAAAAGAAATAGCCATAATGCGATCTACAAAGATAGTTACCTCATTCATAAAAGACAATGATAAATTTCTTCTCCTAAAAAGAAGTGATTCAGTAAAAACTATGAAGGGATTGTGGGCAGGAGTAAGTGGAATAATTGAAAACAATGAAACGCCTCTAAGAAGGGCCAAAATCGAAATTTTTGAAGAATTGGGAATAACTGAAGATAAAATCAAATTCTTAAAATCTGCACCAGAAATGAAAGTGCATTCTCCTCAATATGAAAATCATGAATGGGAAATTTTTCCATTTCTTTTTGAGGTAAAAAATCCAACAATTAAACTCAATTGGGAAAATTCTGAATATAAATGGGTAATAATGGATGAAATAAAAAACTATGAAACAGTTCCAAGCATTGATAAAGTATTATTCAGTTTGTTGTAGTTTTTCTTTTTCATATTTTCTTTGTTGAGGAAGCATTATGTAAACACAAGCTCCGCCGCACATTGTACATGGAACATTGTTTCCAGGGTGCTGTCCAGTTCTACTATGAATTTTAGCTGCTTCTTCTGGATCGATCGATAATGCTAATTGTTTTTCCCAATCCAGTGTACGTCTTGCTTCACTCATTGCCATATCCCACTTTATTGCTTTTTCACGGATTTTTACAAGATCGGCGGCATGAGCTGCAATACGATAGGCTATCAGACCTGCCTTTACTTCTTGGGCATTTGGTAATGCCAGATGCTCAGATGGAGTGAGGTAGCACAATAGATCTACTCCTTCACTAGCAGACACAGCCGCCCCTATTGCGCTTGCGATATGGTCGTGGCCTGAGGCAACATCAGTTACCAATGGACCCAAAACATAGTATGGAACATCGCCGATTAGTGATTTTGCTAATCTCACATTTGCTGCCACTTCGTTTAATGGAACATGTCCAGGGCCTTCAATCATAACCTGCACATCTTTTTCATGGGCCCTTTTGGTTAAATCAACCATGTTAATCATTTCTTGAACCTGTAATTCATCATGAGAGTCAAGAATGGAGCCAGGCCTTAACGCATCACCTAAGCTAAAGGTTACATCATATTTTCGTGCCAGCTCTAACAAATAATCATAATGAGTGATGTATGGGTTTTCTTTATCATGTTTTAGCATCCAAGCTGCAGTCAAAGTTCCACCTTTGCTAACAACTCCCCCATATCTTTGAACTTTTAAAATTTTTTTGGCAATTTCTTTTGTGATCCCACAATGAATTGTAGTATAATCAACACCATCTTTTGCATTGTTTTCAAAGGCTTTTAGAAAATCGTCTTCGGTCAAGTTTAAGGGATTTTTGTGAACCTCAACGCCGTAATTATATGCCTCATAAATTGGAACAGTTCCAAAAGTAATAGGAGCTGCTTCTAACAAAGTTTTTCTAATTTTTTTTACATCACCACCATCGCTTAAATCCATAATTGTATCTGCATGATATTTAATTGCAATTTTTGCTTTTTCAATTTCATCTTCAAGATTTACATTTAGGGTAGATGTTCCAATATTCACATTTACTTTGGTTTTTAGTCCTTTTCCAATTCCAACATTGTGAATTTTCTGCTCCCTTTCATTATTACTTGGGATAATTATTGCACCCTTAGCTATTTTGGGAATCAGCCATTCAAGCGTGACGTCTTCATCTTTTGAAACAATTTTCATCTCTTCGGTGGCGACACCTCTGCGCGCTGCGCTCATTTGGGTACCCATAATTATTCTAAGGCATAACCTGATTTAAACAATCATGAAAACTATCTTAAAATATGATCGGGGGAAAAAAGGCCTTAATTTTAATAATAAAAATGATCCATCTTATATGTTAGAAAAACAATAAAGACTAATGAGAACTGCTAGAGAATGTAGACATTGTGGCAGAGAATTTCAAAGTATGAAGGAAGACTATTGTTCAAACGATTGTCTCCAACAAATATCATAAATTTAAAATAAATTAACAAATGGCTTTGGACCATCAAAGATAAACAAATTAGTGCAAGTTTTAAAAAAAAAATCATGAATCTACTTTCCATTGGGGGATCTGATCCTTCATCAGGAGCTGGAATTCAAAGCGACGTAAAGACATTTGCCACATTAAATGCATATGGACTAACTACGATTACTGCCATAACAAGTCAAAATACTTCAAAGTTTGGGGTTATAGAACCAGTGTCAAAAAATATTTTAAAAAATCAATTAGACTCTATATTGTCAGATTTTATCATAGATGGAATTAAAATTGGAATGGTATACAATTCAGAAATAATAAAAACGGTTTACGATGCATTAAAGAAACTCTCCGTTCCAATAATATTAGATCCAGTAATAAAATCAACTACTGGCGGGATGCTCATTAAAAAATCGGCTGTAATTGATTTTAAAAAATATTTAATTCCTATCTCGACTGTCATCACTCCAAACAAATTTGAGGCAGAATTTATCTCGAATAGTAAAATAAATTCAAAAAACTCTCTTCAAAAGGTAGCCAAAATAATTCAAGGGATGGGATCCAAAAGTATCGTAATAACGGGTTTGGAATTAAAAAAAAATTATATAACAGATTTTGTGATGACTGAAAATCAAAATTTTATTGAAAATAAAAAGATAAACAAATCTAATCATGGCAGTGGATGTAATTATTCTGCATCTATGACATTTTCATTGGCTCAAGGTAAATCAATATTAGAATCAGCAAAATTTGCACAGAAATTCACTTTTGATTCTATCACAGATGCACAAAAAGTTGGAAAGGGTTTGGCCATAACACACAAAAAATCGGATCAGAAATATTTTGAATTAACCAAGGCAATAAACAAATTCATGGAGATAGAAAACATTTATTGTAGAATACCAGAATGTCAAACGAATTTTGTATTTTCGAAAAAATCTCCCAAATCAATTATGGACGTCTTGGGAATTTCCGGAAGAATTGTAAAAACAGGAAATAAAGTAACACAGGTAGGAGATTTAGAATATGGCGGATCAGAGCATGTTGCCACAGCTATTATTACAATGAATAAAAAATTTTCTCACATTCGCTCTGCTATTAATATTAAATTTCAAAAAGAAACAATTACCAAATTAGAAAGAAATGGGTTTATCGTAAAAAATTATGATAGGATTAACGAACCTAAAATGAGCAAAAATAATGAGGGATCTTCAATTAAATGGGGAATAAACAGATCTCTGAAAGATTCCAGAGAACCTCCAGATGCAATTTTCCACAAAGGAGATTTCGGAAAAGAACCTATGATCATAATTTTTGGAACAAACCCTGATTCAGTTATCGAAAAAATTTCCAAAATATTTTAATTATTATAGTTTATTTCAAACACACACTTTAACATAAATAGTGAAAAATTAGAATCATTTTGTGAAAGCAGTTATTTTAGCAGGGGGGTTAGGAACTCGATTACAGCCATATACTACATTTCTTCCAAAACCAATGCTGCCACTAGGTGAAAAACCTATTTTGGAGCATCTTATAGAATGGTCTAAAAAAAATGGAGTGAAATCATTTGTCTTTTGTGTAAGCTACCTACGAAGAACAATAGAAGACTACTTTGAGGATGGTAAACAATTCGGAGTGAGCATAGAGTATGCAATATCTAACAAACCTCTTGCTACAGCGGGACAGTTAAAGACGGCAGAAAAATTCATTGATGACACTTTTGTCTGCATGTATGGAGATTCAATTTATGATTTTAATTTAGACAACATGATAAAACAACACAAAAGAAAAAAGTCATTTGTAACAATGAGTTTGCATGAATATAAAACTAATTTATCCTACGGGGTAATTGAGACTACAAAAAATAATAAGGTTACATCCTGGAATGAAAAACCGGAAATTAAGGTAAATATCAACATGGGATGTTATGTTATGGAGCCGGAGGTTATGAAGTTAATTCCTAAAAATATACCATATGGAATGGATGACGTAATTAACAAAGCGATGAAAAAAAGAAAATTAGTAAATAGTTTTATTGGTAAAGACGGCTTTATAGATATTGGAAATAAGGAATCATACGAAAAAACGAATAATGAATTTATTCAAAGGCTTGGAAAAATATAGCTAAAAAATGAACAACATCACAATTAGAGAGATTCAAAAAGAAGATTTATGGAATGGATTTTTTACTTCTTTAGACTCTCTTCGTCAAACAAGCAATATTGAAAAAAGTATTGCCAATAAGATTTTGGATAAAATTGAAAAGAATCGAGATCATATCATAGTTGTGGCATTAAAAGATGGAAAAGTAGTGGGAGCAGCTACCCTGCTAATTGAATCTAAATTCATACACAATGGTGGTAAAGTTGGACATATTGAGGATGTTGCAGTTGATAAAAATTACCAGGGACAAAAGATAGGAGAAAAAATCATCAAAAATCTACTAGATTTGGCAAAAACCAAGGGATGTTACAAAACAATATTAGATTGTGTTGATAATGTAAAACCGTTTTATGAAAAATTGGGATTTACCCATAACGCAAATGCATTAAGATTTGATCATATTTAGAAATAGTCTTTTTTTGGGCGACTCTTTTTTATTTTTAACAAGGACCCCCCAACTATCATTACA
Source organism: Nitrosopumilaceae archaeon (assembly GCA_035527875.1). Lineage (GTDB taxonomy): Archaea > Thermoproteota > Nitrososphaeria > Nitrososphaerales > Nitrosopumilaceae > Nitrosomaritimum. Next base: position 14,863 of record DATKZR010000121.1, read on the forward strand.
GGGATTGATAAAACCATGAAGAGGATGGGCGTAAAAGTAACCATTTCTGTTATAAACAAGTCTTCAATTTTATCAACTAGAGTGTAACAGTATGCCATTCCGATAAGCATTACAACCCCACCTGCTATTATGAGATAACCTACAGGTTTTGAACCATAACGTCTAGACATCAAATATGGTAGTCCCGCCAAAATTGCTGCCGGGGCCACACCAATTGAAATAAACTGAAGTATTTTAGGATCAGGGTCAAATTCTAATCCAAATTCAAAATCCCTAGGAACGTCTGTCATAAAGGTGTAAATTGAAATCATTTCTCCAACAAACATTAGAAACAAAGCTAAACTAGTAACTGCAACCCACTTTTCAATTCCCATTATATTAACAAATTACGGATGATAAATAAACCATTCAAAAAATTATACAATACCAACCAGGTTTGCCAATTCCTTTCTACAAGAAGCACCAAGTTTTTCTGCAGCCTGCTCTGGAGAAACATCATTTAAGAAAATTCCGTATCCGCGCTCTAAGCCAGACCAAGATTTTGTTATGGGATAAATTTCAATATGCCAATGAATTTGTCGGCTATTTTTCTTCTCGGGGGATAAATGAAATACCAAATTATATGAGACATTTTTTATGGTTTTTGATAATCCTCCCAATGTTGCCCTTAAGATAAGTGACAAATCGTTAATTTCTTTTTGCGTGATTTTAGAAAAACTTGTTGTGTGTTTTTTTGGGGCTATCCAAAATTCAAAAGGATAGGATGGAGCCCATGGACAAAAGGCAATGAATCCTTCCGTTTGAAGAACTTGTCTTGGGCTACCAAGCTCAGCATTAATTGTTTGACACATTACACATACTCCTTTTTCATTTAAGATGTTATGAGATGCTTCGGCCTCAGCTTCTATTATTGGCGGAATTGTAGAAAAAGTAATCAAATTCAAATGAGGGTGAGGATTGTTATTTCCAGCTTCTACACCTTGATCCCCATAAATCGAAACATAAGTGACCCCTTTTTGAGTATAGAGCCACCTTAATCTATCCTGGACAACCACTAGTACATTTGACCATTGTTCAGGGTCTATTGTTGCAAAAGTATCTTTTTGTTTCGGAGAAGCTACAACCACATAATGATAGCCATATGCTGGCTCGCTATAGTGGGGCTTATCGCTGTATGAATTTTCGGCTTCAATTGATACTACAGGATTTTTACTTTCGAAAACCCTAATAGACCAATTTTTAACATATTCATCTTCATTGTCCTGAAGACGTTGTAACATTCCATCCTTTGCTACCAAAGAAAGTACTGAAGGATTGGTCATAGATTCGTTGCCAGGAGCAAATGGCATTTTATCAGGATTAATTACCTTGTCGTCTTTTTTTGAAATGATCATAAAACGTTCAGAAACGTAATCTTTTCTTATGTCTCCCATAATTTTTAATTGCAGAAAACGCATGTTAAAATGGTTTCTGAGATCTAAATTTTTGAAAAATAGAACAAATTATGAAGTTTGATTGTTACAAAATCAGTATTTCTCATGCAAGTATAAAAAATTACAAATTAAAATTTTTAGACGTACTCAAATTAATTTTGAATTAGTGATCGCAATTTTTTATGCAAGCTTTAAAGGAGACTCTAAAAATTGGAAAATCGAAAAGGGATATGGATAATTCAGATGTTCATATGGTTTATGTTCTATTAGATGGTGTAGGAGACTTGCCACATCCAGACTTGGATGGAAAAACACCCCTTGAAGCAGCAAATACACCCACTATTGACAGAATAGCAAAAAATGGCTCTATTGGAGAAGTAATTTCGGTAGGAAAAGGCATAGCCCCCGAATCAGATATAGCAGTATTCAATATGTTAGGATACAAATTCCTTCATTCAGATTATGCTGGAAGAGGAGTAATTGAAGCAATAGGTGTCGGGATTGATTTTAAAGATGGAGATTTGGCACTTAGAGGAAATTTTTCTACCTTAAATGAAGAAGGAATAATTGTAGATAGACGAGCCGGAAGACAGATTGAAAAAGAAGATGCTCAAGAGATTGCAAAAGAAATTGAAAATAATATAAAATTTGTGCAACCAAATTCGTCAGTTGTTGTAGCACCGACTATAGGGCATCGAGTTACTGTTCGAATAAGGTCAAAAGGAGTTGTTCTTTCATCAGAGATTACCAACACTGATCCCGCCTATGCTAGAGTTGCAGGGATGGGAGTTGCAAAGGCAGTGGGGGATTTTATGAGAATTGAAAAATGCCATCCCTTAGAAGAATCTGAAAGTTCAAAAATATCAGCAAATTTAGTAAACGAATTCACAGAACAATCTTTGCAAATAATGAAAGAAAGCCCAGTAAATAAAAAAAGAGGACAAGCAAACAAAAAAAAATTAAGTTGTATATTGTTACGAGATGCGGGAAACAAATATCCTAGAGTAATTCCAATCAATGAAAAATATTCTATGAATTTTTCTTGTATTGTAGATATGCCTGTAGAATTGGGAATTTCAGACGTTCTTAAAATGCAAGCCTTTGAGGCAGGAGGGTTAACAGATTATGAAGAAAAGGCCAGAGTTGCAGCAAAAGCCATGGAAACTCAAAATGCTATCTATGTACATCTAAAAGGTCCGGATGAATTTGGCCATGATGGAGATGCGATAGGAAAAATGAAAAATATTGAAGAAATTGATCAGAGATTTTTCAAAACTCTATTAGAAAATATAGATTCAAGTAAAGTTGCAATAATAATTTCTGCAGATCATTCCACTCCATGTATCAATAAGGGACATAGTGATGATCCTGTACCAGTTTTAGTGTCAGGAGATTTTATTAAAAATGACGGAACCACTAGAATGACAGAAGAACAGGCCAAAAAAGGTAGTATCGGGTTGTTACAAGGTGCAGAAGTAGTTCCAACTGCTCTTAGTTTAATTAAATCTCAAATATAGTTAAAGAGTTGGATTTTTGCATTAAAATTATCTTGTTTCGAATCATGTCAACATCTATGTTGTGATATATGGATGGAGAATTACCTAATTTCTCTAATGCACGACCAAGCATTCCAATACCAATCAAATAATCATTTTTTTGAGAATGAGCAAAAGCGACGGCTAAAAGAATGATTCCCTGCACTACTTCTTTTTCTCTACCATAGCATTCTTTCCAAACGCCTTCAAAAGCTTCATGGGACTCCCAAAACCTTTCATGGTTGAAATAAAAAGTGCCATCCTTAATACCGGTTTCTTTTTCTATTTTTTCTTCAAAAATATGTCTTACATTATCTAGATTTCCAATGGAGGTTAATTTCTCAATTAACAAATCTAATTCTTCTTTTTTTACTTCAACATCAAACTCTACAAAATTACTAGCCACTCGAGCGACTCGTATTGATGCATCCATATCTGAGCAAAGATCTCTTGCTTTGTGGACAAGTTCACGCGAGTCTGATGGCTTAAATCTATCATTTTTTAGATGTAGCATGAATCGAGCCATAAGACTAGCCAGCGGTTATTTCTTAAATTTGTTCTTGGGTTTCAATCAAGATTTATATGAAATATGAAGGGGATTTTTGATACATGTCTTTAATCCAGACCGTTAGTGATGTAAATAACACGTTTCTATCTAGAAGAGAACTTACTTGTAATTTTACAGGACTAGCAGGAAAACTAAAAAAACTTGAGGCAATAGACATGATTAACAAGGAATTTAGTTTAGGAGATAAAGTCATCATCCCAATGAGATTAAAGAACCATTCTGGAAAAACTATAATCACAGGCACTTTCTTTGTCTATGATGATGAAGTATTAGCAAAAAAACACATCAACCCAACTATATTTTCTAGATTAGAAAAATCAAAAACGAAACAAGCTGAAGCAGATAAAGCAAAAGAAACACCAGCAGAAATAGCAGTTGAAGGAACAGAAACTAAATCAGATGAAAAAACTCCGGAAAAATCCAACGAGGAGAAATCTGAGTAATGGCTGGAAAAAAGGGATCTAGTCAAACTGGAAAAAAGGGATCTAGTCCTAGTGTTTCCAAGTATTTCAAAATTGAAGGCGACAAATTAACCAGGCTTCAAAAAATTTGTTCTAGGTGTGGTAAAGGAAACTACATGTCAAACCATAAGGACAGACATACTTGTGGGAAATGTGGACTGACAGAATTTATCCAGTAAAATGCCATTAATTATACAGTTATTGTAACTTTAATTTTTATTGCATATTAAATATTTTTTATATTCAACTTTATCCAATTTTTTATTATTGTATCAGGACACATTTGGTTGATTTTTCTGAAAATATGGAAATAATTTAATTTAAAATATAGTCATCATCAAGAGACCATACAAAATGTACATATATCAAAAAATGATTTTTCATTATATCAATGGAAACTAAATGTCCACGTTGTAATTGCCTTCCCTCAGAATGTAAAGTCAGTGAAACGCCCTATGATTGCCCAAAATGCACTTGGAAGCAATGTGAATGTTGGGAAGAAAATAATAGTTTGGATTAAATCTCATTTTGTTCTATTACTAAGTAATTTCTTTTTTATATTATGCCTTCAAATCAAAAAGAATCAATATTTTACTGATGAAATTTTCTGGATTTCATCCAGTCTTGTCAAATTATTCTTTTTCGATTCCACAATTTATGCACATCTTTTTTGATTGGATTTCAAACCAAGTAAAATTATGAACATACCCTTTCTTACATTCCATAGAGACATTCGTAGAAATCTAATGAATTTGAAAAGGATTGTCAATAATAATATCGATCAGACATTGAAAAAGTAAGACAAGATGACATATTCTAAGAAAATTCAGTCAAATAACTATTTTTCCACAACATTAGGTTATTGAAAATTTCAAGATAATCTTGAGAGTTTGTGGTGATATGCACATGTGCGTCCGAACTAACAAAACGGCCTTCAAACACCATCGTAGTTTCTTTTTTGAATAATGGCACAGTCACCCCCACCTTTTTGATTTTACTAAATTCATAATTATTGATTTTAATTTGTAGCCCATTGATCATTATTTCCTTTTTTTCGTTATTTTTATTCAAATCAAGATCTACTTTTTCTTTTGTGGATGTACTCCAATCAGTTGAATTCAAGGGCCAATGATGAACATGGACTTTATGTGCGGAAAAAACAATTTGGGATTCTAGATTATTTTTTTCCATGTATACCTTATTTATTTTCCACAAAATTTTTTTTGTGTGCAGTCTTTTCAAAAAAATATTCTTGTTTTTTTAAATCCGATTCTTTGATTATTCTACATTTTCTTATTTGAACAAGTCTAGAAATTTGTTCATATGTACTACTTACCCTTGCATCTACGGCAAAAAGAATTTGAAGAAGTGGAGATCTTTGTTCAATTAGTGGTTTTGCTTGTGCATAGGCACCTGATTGTACCATGCCTGAACGATAAAGACCTAAATTTTTTTTGCTTTTTGAAATTTGTGGATCTTGATAACAACAAATGGCATATTCGTCATTACTTTTTTCAATTATTGTCATTCTTGTAAATTTATCGCTCCAATTTTCAACTTCTTTAGCCAATTGAAAAGCTGTATCCTTATCCTCAAAGACAATCGAAACTACTAATCTATCTTTTTCATAAGCCCAATAGATTCCGTAAAAATTCCCGCACCAATCAATATCAAAAGAAGACACGTATTTTCTCAAAATAAGTAAAATTAAGACCTTTTGATTCACTAGAAAAACTGTTTATCAAATTTAAATCATTAGAACATTTGTCAATAAAGTTTTTTTTTACGAATTTTTCTGCTTTTTAGTTCTAATTCACCAATTTTTTTTAGGAATTTAGGATCCATTTTTATTTTAGAAAGAGATTCCATTGATAGTTTTATTGTATTAGTATCAAGTGAAACATTTGTTTGAGGGAAATTCTTCTCAATCCAATATTTTATCACCTTATCTTCTAACTTATAGTCACGAAATCCAGAAGGGAATCTCTTTGTAATATGATCCAACAAAGTTCTATCCTTAAAGACTGCACGTGAGTCAAATAGCCTAGTTTCATCAGCATAAACACTTTCAAACAAATTTCCAGTAATCTCATCAGAAAGCAAGTCCATTTTAGATATTTTACGAACCAATTCTAGATAATGTAAAAATTCATGGGCTAATATCGCATGAATAGTTCCCTTTAGACCATAGGCTATTAGTGGCGCTGAAATTTGAATTACGACTTGAAATTTGTCTTCAACCAATACGGGAATTGTACGAGCAAATAAAATCCCAAATTCATAAGAATTAGAATTTGGAGATGATACAACTGCAGAGGGTTCTACATAAGCCACAGGATATCTAATTTCTGATGCTTTCTCAATACGATTTATTCCCTCAACTGCAATTGGAAACCGTTTTAGAACCAAATCATACAAAACATCAGGAATTATTCCTTTGAGATGTGCTTCTTTAAATTTAATTAATGGATCCAACATACCTCCTCGAATAAAATGATTGTAAAAAGGTTGGCAGGTTCTAAGAAAAATATTTAAAAAATAAATTCAACATAAACCAAAATTTAATGAAGATTTTTTGTAAGGAATGTAATTAGATACATTGCATACTCTGTTAGATTTTTTGCATAGATTGAGTATAATTGTTTAAAATGAACATACATCTTTTATAATCATTTTAACGAAAAAGTATATTTTGTGAAAGTACTTCATATTGATGATAACCCAGTTATTACAGAATTACTATCAGAAATGGTGAAAACTTTAAACTTTGAATATAGGGTAACTAATAACCCAAAAGAGGGGTTAGATCTCATTAAAAAAGAAAAGTATGACATTATTCTTTTAGATATGCATATGCCTGAATTAAGTGGATTTGAGATTATTCAAACCTTGGAGAAAGAAAAAATATTAAAAGATCAGAAAATAGTAATACTTTCTGGATTTCCGTTTACCCATAGTCAAAAAAAGGATTTGTTAAAAAAGGATGGAATTCATGGCTGTTTGAAAAAACCAATAGAGTTTAGTGAACTTTTAACTATAATTACTAGTTGAGAAGTAATTTTCATAGAAACGATTTTTGAATGAAGTACCTTCAAAATCTAACGACAAACAAATTGATTTATCTAGATTTGGGTTTTCCACGTTTTGATTGCTTTATCTTTCGGCGATTTGCGCTTTGATCAGCTCTTCTTTCATGTTTATTTTTTTTTCTTAGTGGCATAAACTTTCACTTTAGGAGCACTAGTTATTTGTTGTCATTTTAACTTCCATGAAATCAAATTCCTCACATTTACAATTATTTCCAATTGTTTGACTCACTCCAGGAACCACATTATCACCTATCACAAATCTTTTGATTGGCAATCCACCTTGTGCATTAATTGTCAAAATGAATTTATTTTTAGAAATTTTTCTGTATCTCGTATTAAAAATTTTTTTTTCTGATCTTTTCCCTGAATTTTCATATATCAAAATTGGGTTCTTTAGAATTTCTTTTAATTTTTTAAGACCAGAAGATTGGATTTCTTTTTCGGTGGTAATTTTTATCTCAATAATGGAATTAAAAGTCAAGGGTTTTTTTGGAACATTAGGAATTGTTTTACAATTATGAATTTTTAGAGAATCGATTTTCAAGGTTTTTGGCATTTTAATTCTGCGTTTAATTGGATTTTGGATTCGAACAAAAAATGGTCTCCCAGAACCTAGAACAAGACTAGACTTATCTTCACCTCCTATCCACGTGAATTTTGCAATAGTCCCTCCAAATTTACTAAAAAGAAACTTGGAAATCTTCCCTTCTACACTTTCATATTCCGTTAACCCATGAAAATCACAAGATCTACATCCTTTCCCTGAACAATTTTCACAGGATTTTTGTTTTTGTGAAAAACCTCTTTTAAATTTATTATATCTTCCTTGTATCGAAATTTGCTTTGATCGTAATTGACATGTTTTTTCTTTGAAGTTAATGGTAAAAGTTACTTCTGGATCCAAAAATTCAAGACTCTTTTTAGTTTTCCTTGCAAATTGTTTTGATATGTCTCTCGTGATATCGGTTTTTACACTATCGATTCCCCGTAATTGATATTTTGATCGTAGGTAATCGTCTCGATCTATAATAGATGGTTTTATTATTGCTCCAACAACAAAAGAAGAAAAATCATGATTTGAAGATGATTCAAGCATCAATTCTAAATAAGGCGTAAGATTATCAAACAGATCATTACAGATATAACATTTTTTTGACGATGTATACATTTTTTGTTTTAATTTTTTCCCTAAAATCCGATTAGATGATAACTTTAATTTTTTTGAAAATAATCTACCAAGACAACAATCACATAGAGAGTATTGTTTTGTAATTTTATTTGCAATGGGGAGTAATTCTTTAAAGTTTGTCATGATTTATTTTTAAATTCAAAAGATGTAAAATTATTATCCGAACCCCATTCTACGAAGATTTCCTTGCATTTGTCTCCCTTTGGATGCTTTCATCATGTTCTTGGAATTTTTGTAGTTTTTGACCAGCTCTTTTACTTCGTGCTCTGACCATCCAGAACCTCTTGCTATTCGTTTTACTCGTGATGAGTTCAACAAATCTGGATCTGCCTTTTCTTCTTTTGTCATACTTTGAATAATGAATCTCCATTTTGATACTCTTTCCTCCATTTGATCAAGCTGATCATCTTTTACCATCCCTGAAAGGCCAGGCATGTTGTCAAGAAATCCTCGCAGCGACCCAACCTTGGTGACTTCTTCTAGTTGGTAGAAAAAATCCTCCATGTTCATTTTTCCGCTGGAAATTCGTTTTAATCGGACATCGTCACCTTCATTCTCTAATCTTTTGGCGAGATCTAACACTGCTTGAATATCACCCATACCAAGTAACCGTCCAACAAATCTAGTTGGGGAAAATTTTTCTAAATCATCTATTCGTTCTCCTGTTCCAATATACATAATTTGAGCTCCCGTAGCTGCAGAAGCCGCAATTGCACCACCGCCCTTAGCAGAGCTATCTAATTTGGTCACAATGATTCCCCCTACAGGTAAGGTCTTGTGAAATGCTTCAGCTTGACTGAAACACTGCTGACCAATAGTTCCATCAATTACAAGCAAAACAAGATCAGGATCAGCCACTTTGTTTATTCGTTCCATCTCTTCTAGAAGATCTTTTTCTTCCTTGTGGCGTCCTGCAGTATCTATAAGAATAATATCCAAAGGTAATTTTTCATAATGTTTTAATCCGTTTTTTACAATTTCAGGTGAATCTTTGTTGTTTTCTTCTCCGTATACTTCAACATTTGATTTTTCACACATCGTACGTAATTGAATCAGGGCACCTGGGCGATAGGTGTCTGCCCCTATAACACCAACTGAGTATCCTTGTTTTGTTAGAAATTTGGCAAGTTTTGAGGCAACAGTTGTTTTCCCACTTCCCTGAATTCCAAGAAGAATAACTTTATTTTGTTTTCCCGGTTGAAAATCAAAATCAGTTTCATTTCCGAGCAATTTGGAAAGCTCATCATATAGAATCTTTACGATGTGATCTTTTCTTGAAAGTCCAGGAGGAGGAGTTTCATTTAGAGAACGTTCTTCAAGATTTTTTGTAATCTCTAATACTAATCGCACATTCACATCAGATTGTAGTAAGGCTCTTTGGACGTCTTTGGATAATTCTTTGATTAATTCCTCATCAATTCCCGAGGATTTTACAATTCTCTTTATAGCGTCTCTAAGATTATCCTTAAGATTATCCAGCATCGTAATTTAGCCTCGCATCTAATATTTCAAACCTTCCCCGATAACCATCCCAAATTTTTTCCCCTTTAAGAATTTCAATCGGATACGAAAACAAAGGACAATTTGTCACAAAGGTTTCAGCCTCTCCGCCTTCAAAATCTAGATTAAACCCAAATTTTTCTGATAAGGATTGTAAAAGAATAATATCACTTAGCCCAATTGTTTTTCCCAACCAAGAGTTATCTATACCGTCTGAAGAAACGCTGATAATAACGAAACGAAAATGTGCAGATATTAAATCATTCATGTAATTTATTGGATTCAGATTCCATAAAGGAGAAATTAATTTTAAATCCAAATTATTGCAAATATATTGAAATTTATCTTTTTGAAATTTACTTTTAATTCCTCCATGAACAATGCCCTCTATTTCATGATCACGTTTTACTTGTTGTAAAATCTTAATCATGGCCTCTATTTCCTCGGTAGTATCATCAGATCTGGAATCAATTACCAATTGAGGTATTTTCATAGATTCAGATTGTAAACTAGTCCATTTCAAATTTGGATAATGTAATAAATGACTTTGGTCTGATTTTGGAAGAACGCTTACAAGAGATTTTATGTCGTGTCCCTGATTTTTTGCCAAATAGATTGAGTAAGTACTGTCTTTTCCTCCAGAAAATAAAGCTGCTAATCTCATATAACCATCAAATGATGTGCATTAAAGGCAAAATAAAATTACCTAAAATGAAATTATTAGATGCCTCATTACTCATAATCCTCATCATAGATCAGATGGCTTTTCCGCTCATCATCAGCATCTAGGATAAATGAAATTACAGATTATTTTAGTATAGTTTTTTTCTAGATTAAAACGAAAGGTTGCTTGGAAAAAATCCTAAATTAGCACTACTTGGAACAAATGATCTACCTTTTATTCTATTAATGCATATAGTAAGTAGGAAGCTGATACGATCTTTTCACTATCGCATCAATACTGGCATCGGTTTACTGGTGAAGAATTCTGTCGACACTACGTAAAGGATGCAGCCATCATCAGTCAGCTTCCGAATTATTCTAAAAAGGAAATAAATTATTAAATATGGTTTGGTTTATTTTTTTAGGGTTTTTGAGAAGAATTATTCTTCATCAAGAATAATCCATGATAAGCCTCTTAATTCTTCCCATGATTCCATATTGAAATTTGTCATGCATATAATTATGAATTTTCCTTTAAAACCAACACGAATAATTTGTTCATACAAATGATAAGTGAAGAATCAAAATTACCAATATCCTAATTTTTCAAATTTAACAATAATTATAAATTCTATTAAATTTTAAATAAAATAGTGAAAAGGAAATTTTCAAAAGTCAGTCTTATTTTTGTAATGATTACGTTGATTCCTCTTTTTACGTTGAGCCTAACGGAAAACTATTTTCAAAACGTGGGTGCGGTGGCATATTTTCCACCTCCATTAAAACAAATCAAAGATGGAGTTAATCCTTCAAATATCACATGTAGTGAAAGGTTAGAACTAGTCCTAAAACAATCAAATGGAGAACCTGCATGTTTAAAGCCGTCAAGTGTTTCAATATTGATTGAACGTGGATGGGCGATTCATGTTTTACCGGATTATACAACAGAAAACAATAATTCTGAAATTTTCCCATCAGGACAATATGAAATTGAAACCAAGAGGGTTTCTTATTTTGATGAATCCCAAGGCTTTTTGGCAAAACCTTCCACAGCCGGAAATTTTCCTGCCGTTGTCATGATTCATGAATTGTGGGGATTAAATGAAAATATAGAAGAAATGGCAGAAAAATTAGCATCACATGGATACATTGTCTTGGCAGTAGACCTGTACAAAAATCAAGTTGGAACCACTTCAGAAGAGGCAAGACAACTGGTAACTGCATTTGATAGTAAAGTTGGAGTTGAAAACATGAATTCTGCCGTATCATATTTGAAGACAGAGTATTCTGTTGAAAGCATAGGATCTATTGGGTGGTGTTTTGGTGGAGGACAGTCCCTCAATCTTGCAATAAATAATTCCGATCTTGATGCCACGGTAATGTATTATGGTCAAGTTTCCTCTGATTCTGAAAAATTATCAAATATCTCATGGCCCCTGTTAGGAATATTTGCTGAAAAGGATCAAGGAATTACTGTAAGTTCCGTGAAACAATTTGAATTGCAATTAAATGATTTAGGCATCACAAATGAAATTATCATCTATCCTGGGGTTGATCATGCGTTTGCAAATCCATCAGGGGATCGATATGCTCCAGAAGAGTCCCAAGACGCATGGCAGAAAACTGTAAGTTTTTTCAACAATAATTTAAAATAAGTTTGCTAGTGCAAAACTCTTGGAATTTTTTTGACAATATGTGATAAGGATACCCTCCCTGGACCCATTACAATAATCACCAAAACTCCTGAAAGAAGCATCAAGTCAAGCTCGTATCCACCTTGCCCTGTAAGATTAGAAGCCCCTCTAACTACGAAAATAGCACATAGCATATCAATTGCCAAAATAGAAGCTGAAATTCTACTCAAAACTCCAACAATTAGAACAATTCCACCAACAGTCTCAGCCAGTGCAATTGGTATCTGTAATTCTGCGGGCAATCCAACTTGTTCTGTCAAAAATCCAAGAAATCCCGGATTAAATTTTCCAACCCCGTGAGCGATAAAAATTACTCCAATTACAGTACGGAATCCCATAAATGCAATGTCATGCAGTTTACCATCTGAAAATTTTGCATCAGTCAATAATTAGTATTTTAAACACAATAATAAAAATCAAAAGAGGATGAATTAATAATTTGAAAAAATTATTTTTGTAATTGTTGGAATGGTCCAAAAACCTCTTTGTGTATACTTAATTACCTCCAAAACGTCGAATAGAAAAATGGTGTAATATGTTCATGTTACACATAATTATTAATAAATACAAAGAGAAAATTTATCAGTCATGAATATTAAAATTAGTTTTTTTTTCTTGTCAATTCTTGTTTTAGGTTTAATTGGAAATTCTGTAATTACGACTGACTCGGCTTTTGCAGATAAACCAGATTTAGAAGCTGCTAAAGAAGCTAGAGAAGATGCAAAGGAAGCTAAAAAAGATGCAAAGGAAGTTGCAAAAGAATCTAGAGAAAACATAGAGGAATTTGATGAAGGCATAGTTAGCACTTCATCAGAATCACCAACCACTCCTTCAGATATAGAAACTTCTGGAAAAGCAACCATTTGCCACATTCCACCTGGAAATCCCACCAATGCTCATACAATCACAGTAGGTCGTCCAGCAGTTGCGGCGCATTTAGCTCATGGCGATGTTGAAGGATCATGTGAAACGGCAAACTTGGAAAGTGTAGAGGAAAATGATTCAAACAAAGAATCAAGATCATCTGAAGAATCATCTAAAAAAGAATCTAAAGCATTAGAAAGAGCTTTACGTCTCATCGAACAACTTGAACAAAAGATGTCTAATTTAGAGGAAAGATTACAAAATATACTCGACAAATATGAGTCAGGCGAATATTATGGTAACATTTCAACGGCAGATGCCGTAACAAACTCTTATGTTATTTCCTTTAAGGGAATGGCAATCTCGATTTATGATGACACAGTAACAACTGAAATGTATGGAGAATTATTTATGGAAAACCAAGTAACAACATCCGATACTTCAAAGTTTAAAATTCTATCAGGAGAAGTAATTATCGGAAATAATCTTTACGATGTTGCTTTTGGTAAAGCAAGAACATCATCATCAGGACAGGAAGATTCTATGGTAATAGTTTTGCAAACAATAGATTC
>DATKZR010000122.1:0-11381 GCA_035527875.1 Nitrosopumilaceae archaeon
ATGTTTGAGGCCTTCTGTCATACTAAGGGAATCTAGATCAATTTCACAATAGGTACATTTCAAGATTTTACTTGCTATCGTTATATTTTTTTACAATTGGTAAACACGAATCAATAATCCTTAACATCTCGGTTCGAATTACTTTTTTATCAATTGAAATCCATATACGTAATCTTCCAATTGCAAAGGAAATAATTTGAACTTTTTTTCGTTCCTCCCATACAAACTCTACTTCTCCTAGATTTTCATCAAAGAAACCCTCAAGATCAGTTTTAATGGCAATATGTGAGAATTGATATTTGGTATTTTTGGCATTTAAAAGAGGCTCTAACTCTCCTCGTCTCCTATGAGCAATTAGATTCCCTTTCTCACCTATTATCCCTACAAATCTGATGTAGGGGCTTATTGAGGCTACATTTTCACAAATTACGGTATAATCACTTTTGTCCACTTGATTCAGCTCTAAAAATATCGTATTTTAATGATTATAATTCCGGACAATCCATTTTTATGAAAATTAGCACTCGACTTCGCTTTTGTTAAATAATCCATAGTCTGTGCTTGAATTGTGGATTTTGCAGCCATTTTTCCCTTTGCACCTGAAGTAGGTTACATTGGGTTAACTTTGGTGAGTTTTTTTGGCTCTTTAATTCCCTTTGTCCCTCTACCTTCATTTCTTTTGTTAGCTACAATGTCCGTAGGTGATCAATTTGACTTACATGTGTTGGCAATCATTTCTGCTGTAACTGCAACTGGTGCCAAAGTAATTGTTTTCTCATTAAGTTACGGGGGAAGACGAATAATCGGAGAGAAATCAAGAAAAAGGATGCGCCCATTTGAGCGACTAGTAAAACGATACGGTGCAGCGGCTGCATTTTTTGCGGCAGCAACACCAATGCCAGATGATTTAATTTATGTTCCACTAGGTCTTGCAAAATATAATCCTAAAAGATTTTTTATTGCAACGTTAACTGGAAAACTTGTTCTAAGTTATGTAATTGTATTTGTTTCCCACTATACTGGATTGTCTATAGTTGAACCATTCCTTGAGGATGTAGAAGATGTCAATACTATCTATATTGGAATAGCTGTTTTTGCTGCAATGATGACATCGGTTGTAATTTTACTTCTTAAACTAGATTGGCAAAGGATCATGGGTCGATTTGCTCCGTGGACACTTGATGAAAACACTGACGCTGAAGATTAATTCATTTGAATTTTAGGAACATAGACAATCTAAGAAAATTCTACACATCAAACTAAAACGGTAAATGTTTTGCACCAAGATAATATGTATTCTTATTTGTCATGGTCAACTACATTTCTAATTTCATTACTTTGGAAATCTTTGAAATTGCCAAATTTATCAAAATTTACAAAATCCAATGCAGGCTTGCCTTCTAACAAATGCATGTACAAATCTGGCAGATTCAGTGTTTCAACGTTCTCAAATTCCAATGTTCGTTTTTTTCATTGATTACTGTGGTTGCAGTTCCACTTGTTTGGGGAATAAAGACTGTATTGGTGAATTATCTCAATAGAGTTTTCGCTTGGACCTGCTTTCCTGTTGAGATTACTTTTAATCAGAAATTGCTTTCCATTTATGAGATTATCCTCTAAAATTATTCCTCTAGTCCATGGCAACATTGTTTTTTGACAAATCAGGAATTTCTCAGTTTCGAGTCTCTGAAACGGTGGTTGGGGGACAAAGACATGTCTAAATTTTTTAAAATTCTCAAAGTTAATGTTTAACCCAAATCCAAAAGTCCACAATTTATGAATTAAGGTTTATTCATTTTCATATTACAAAAAAAGGAACTAAACAAAGCGAAAAGATGGATCGCTAAATTATAGTTTTAAAACTTTACTGTTGTTTTGACATTAGAGTTCTTTTATTAAAAATAAAATTTGTAAGTAAATGCAAAATGAACAATGTGGCTTATGTTGGGATTTAAAATTTGATAATCGAGGTAACAAAACTCACGATCTAAAACACCTTCATGTTTTTACTCCCTTTGATTATTGTGCAAAATGTAGGGAATCAAAATATGACTCGTATGGAATTCTAACTCATCCCAAGAATAAACATGACTTTTTAGACACTCAACACACTCAAACAAATCACAAATTTGTTTCAGGAATTAAAGCAATGGACCAAGAAAAGAAAAGAAAGCAAAGAAATGTTCTTGTCTATATTGGAATTGTATCTTTCTGTGTATCTACAATTGTTACTTTACCAAATTTCTTTTTCTGAGGTTTTTAATTTTTTGTCTTTTAAAAAAAATACAAATTGTTAATTTTTTATGTTACAGTTAATTACCTTTAATACAAAAAACCGTTTTGTACAAAATGTATTGAACATAAGATTTACTATTTTGGTTTTAGTTTCTACTTTAATTTTAACATCAATGGGAATAACTCTTGATTCTTTCGCACAGAGTCCTAATGAAGAATCCCAAATTCATGCAACCGACCGGTTAATTATCAAATTCTATCCTGGAGTTTCTCAAGAAATAAAAAATTCAATAATTTCAGGACAATCCTCCACAGTTCTTAGTGATTTGGTAAAAATGGATGTTAAAATAATCAAAGTTCCAGAACAAGCACTTGACTCTGTTAAACAAGCCTTATCAAAAAACCAAAATGTGGAGTATGCTGAATATGATATCGCAGTTCCTCCAACAGTAATAGCAAATGATCCTAGCTACGGAAGTGAATGGTTTCTAACAAAAATTAATTCTGAGGGAGCTTGGGATGTTACCAAAGGTTCCACTTATGATATAGCGATTCTTGATTCAGGAATAGATATGGATCATCCAGACTTACAATCTAAGATTATTAATCCATACAATGCTTTGACTTTGACTGCAACACCGGTGGACCATCAAAATGGATGTACCCATGGAACTCCTGTTGCAGGATCTGCTGCCGCAATTACAAATAATGGTGTGGGAGTAGCTGGTGTGGGTTGGGATACTCAAATTATTCCAATCAAAATTACTGATGACAGTTCTACTGGTTCCACTCAATGCTATGGTTGGAGCTCAGGTGTACTTAATGGAGTTTATTGGGCAGTAGAGAAAGGAGCTCGCGTAGTAAATCTAAGTTATGGATTTGGAAGTGGGACTGGGCAGATTGATACTGCTGCTCAATACATGCAAAACAATGGTGGATGGCTAGTAATCTCCGCTGGTAATTCGGGAGGTTTTTCAAGTGATCCTGATAATTATAAAGTGATTAATGTTGCATCAACAACTTCTAGTGATACACGATCGAGTTTTTCAACTTATGGTCAACTTGTAGATATCTCTGGTCCAGGTTCAAGTATTTACACAACTCTTAATGGCGGTTATGGTTCTGTCTCTGGAACATCATTTTCTGCACCAATTACTGCTTCTGTTCTTAATTTGATATTTTCTGTAAATCCATCTCTCACGGCAGGTGAAGCATATACAATTTTACTTGATACTTCTGTTGATTTGGGAGATCCTGGATGGGACCAATATTTTGGCGCTGGAAGAGTTGATGCACAAGCAGCTGTTCAATCTGCAGCAGATTCTCTAGTAGAACCAGTTCCTCCAAACTTCAAAGTTGCATTCATTGGTGATCAAGGCTCAAATAGTAATTCTGAGGCTGTTTTGCAATTAATATCTAATGAAAATGCCGACATGGTCTTACATCAAGGGGATTTTGATTATGGCGATAATCCCACTGTTTGGAACAATCAGATTAACACCTTTTTGGGTCCTGCCTTTCCCTACTTTGCATCTGTTGGAAACCATGATTTAGCACAATGGTCTGGCTATCAGCAAAAACTTCAAGAACGTCTTAACCTTGTTCCTGGAGCAGTTTGTACTGGTGATTTAGGTGTCAATTCAAGCTGTCACTACCAAGGATTATTCTTTATCTTATCTGGTGTTGGAACACTGGGTTCTGGGCATGAGACCTATATTCAAAACCAACTTGCTGCAGATGATTCTGTTTGGAGTATATGTTCATGGCACAAAAATCAAAATGCAATGCAAGTAGGTGGCAAAGGCAACGAAGTAGGCTGGGGTGCATATGATGCCTGCCGACAAGGTGGCGCAATTATTGCAACAGCGCATGAACACAGTTATGAGAGAACAAAAACACTGACTAGCACCACAAACCAAGTTGTAGATCCTGCTTGGACCAATCCAAATGAAGTTCGTGTAGCAGAAGGCTCTACTTTTGCATTTGTTTCTGGATTAGGAGGACAAAGTATTCGTGATCAATTGAGATGTACTCCGACAAATTATCCATATGGATGTAATGGTGAATGGGCCAGCATCTATACTATTAGCCAAGGAGCACAATCTGGAGCCCTATTTTGTGAGTTTAATGTTAATGGACAAGAAGACAAAGCCACATGCTACTTTAAGAATACTTCAGGACAAATAGTTGACACTTTTAATATTACAAGTTTTATGGGTGTGGATATTCCTCAAGAGCCTCCAGTTTCATACAATCAATCGCTTTTCACTTATGAGAATATTCCAATAGACATTACACTTTCAGCAACTGATGCAAACGGAGACTCACTAACATATAGTATAGTTTCTGACCCAACAAATGGTTCTCTATTTGGAATAGCACCAAACCTAACTTACACTCCTAACTCAGATTACGCCGGAAGTGACAGCTTTACATTCAAGGCAAATGATGGCACAGTTGACAGCAATACAGCAACGGTTTCAATTACAGTTAATTCTATACCTGCTTCTGGAACTTTAAACATCCGAGTTGACTCCTCAAGTGATGATGCAGAACAACAAATTGCTTCTGGAATTATGGATATTCCAAGTACAGATATTGAGGTAGGAGATGATCCTGGTAAAAATGAAAATCAACTTGGAGGTTTAAGATTCCAAGATATTGTAGTTCCACAAGGCGCAACAATTTCATCTGCTTATATTGAGTTTGAGACAGATGAGGTGGATACTGTCTCTACTTCTGTGATTATTAGTGCACAAGACCATGATAATCCACCTACTTTTACCACTGCATTAAATAACATCTCAGACAGAACAACCACTACTGCTTCAGTTTCTTGGAATAACATCCCTTCTTGGAATACAGTAAGTGAAAAACACAACACTCCTGATATTTCATCCTTGCTTCAAGAGGTAGTAGACAGACCTGGATGGAATCCTGGAAACAATATTGTCTTTATCATCGATGGAACAGGTTCACGTACTGCTGAATCATATGATGGCGAATCCGCAAACGCTGCATTATTACACATTGAATATACTACTTTAACACCAAACATTCCACCAACAGCAAATGCAGGAGCTGATCAAAATGTCGATGAGGATAGTTCTGTACCCCTTGATGGAACAGCATCATTTGATTCTGATGGAACCATAGCAACCTTTGCTTGGACTCAGACTGTCGGAACTACTGTAACACTAACTGGAGCTGCCACTGTAACTCCATCATTTACTGCACCATCTGTTGGATCATCTGGTGAGACTCTAACATTTAGTTTAATTGTAACTGATAATGAAGGTGCTAGCTCAACTGCTGATACTGTAGACATTAACGTAGCTGACGTACCTTTACCAAACAACCCACCTGTAGCTGACCCACAATCAGTATCCTCCGATGAGGATTCACCTCTACCAATTACTCTTACAGCATCCGATGACGATGGCAACCCACTAACCTTCAGTGTTGTGGCAAGTCCATCAAATGGTTCCTTGTCTGGAACTGAACCAAATCTAACCTATGCTCCAAACTCTAACTTTAATGGAAATGATATCTTTACCTTCAAAGCAAATGATGGAACAGGTGACAGTAACATTGCAACTGTTTCAATTACCGTAAATTCAATCAATGATGTTCCTGTTGCAGGCCCACAATCAGTATCAACTGATGAGGATACATCACTACCAATTGCTCTTACAGCGTCAGATGTTGATGGCGACCCACTAACCTTCACCGTACTTTCTAACCCACCCAACGGATCCTTGTCCGGCACTGTACCTAATCTAACTTATACGCCAAATTCAGGATTTGATGGAAATGATAGTTTTACCTTCTTTGCAAATGATGGAACAGATGATAGCAACATTGCAACTGTTTCAATTACCGTAAATCCAATCAATGAAATACATCTAGAAGACATTACTGCAGAATCCAACACAAAGAAAAATTGGAAGGCAACTGTAACTTTGACAGTTTTTGATTCCAGTGATGGTCCATTTTTAGGAGCTATAGTTTCAGGAACTTGGCAAGGGGGCCCAACTGATAACTGTACTACAGACTTACAGGGACAATGCCAAGTATCAAACACCTCAAGGGCAGCTAGTCAAACCTTTACAGTTGATGATATCTCTGGTAGCGGAATTAATTATAATTCAAGTGCTAACCATATGGGTTCTTCAATTACAATAAACCAAGATGGAACCATCCCCGGAAACACACCCCCAGTAGCAGACAACCAATCAGTTTTGACTATAGTAAATACTCCATTAGGAATTACGCTATCTGCTAGCGATGCAGATGGGGATTCTCTCACTTACAGCATAGTCTCTGGCCCATCAAATGGCTCTTTGTCAGGAACAGAACCTGCTCTAACCTACACTAATACCCTAAACTTTGAGGGTCCAGATAGTTTCACCTTTAGAACAAATGATGGAACAGATGACAGCAACCTTGCAACAATTTCAATTAATGTTACCCCGATTAATGACCCTCCTGTAGCAAATGATGATTTTACTTCTACTGATGAGGACTCTTCTACTAATGTGGTAGTTTTATCAAATGATAGTGACCCAGACGGTGATTCATTCTCAATCAGTACTTTTGATGGAACAAGTTCCGAAGGTGCTTCAATTTCAGATAATGGTGATGGTACATTCACTTACGATCCAACAACTAGTTCAACTCTTCAATCACTAAATGACGGCCAGAACCAAAATGATACTTTTAGTTATACGATTGAGGATGAACATGGAGCATCTGATTCTGCTCTTGTAACTGTAACAGTTTCAGGTTCGGATGATGCACCCTCTACTCTTTCAATAACTTCAATTAATCCAAACAGCATAACTAGAGGAAGTACTGACTTGGTAATTCAAATAGTTGGCACAGGTTTTAGTGAATTATCTACAATGTCTCTTGAAAATGGAGGTGGACCTATCCCCACAATAACTAATACAACATTCCAGAATCCTGGATTGATTCAAATCACAATCGATATCTCAAGCAATGGTCCAAAGAATACTATATGGGATTTGAGAGTAAATGATGCTGGAGAATCTGCAGTTTTATCTGGTGCATTAAACATTACCAAATAATTTTGAAATATTTTTTTTCACTTTATGTCGATTTTAAAATTCCAAAGATTTTCCAATGCAGTACTAATTCCTATTCTGGGACCCACTGTAACTTTTCGTGGTCTTGGTAATCCATATGTAATGAACAACTCTGATTTTTTTGTCACATCAATTCCGTATTGTTTTTTTGTAATATCAAAAGCTTGGGCAAGTTTTGCAGGACCATCCGTGAGAATTTTCTCATTTTCTTTTCCTCTATTTTTTTTCATAATTTCAATTCCTTTTTCTGGATAAATAGATCTGATCAAAACTGCACCTGCATCAGCTTTTGAATGTCTGGCAACTACATTGAAGCAAAAATGCATCCCATAAGTAAAATAGACATAAGCTCGGCCGACCTCCTCGAACATTGCACGGTTTCTCTCAGTTTTTCTCCTAAATGCATGACTTGCTGGATCATCTTTGTGCCTGTAAGCTTCAGTTTCAGTTATTATGCCTGAAATTCGCTGATTTCCAATCTTTCTTACGAGTTTTTTGCCCAGTAGACCTTTGGCAACGGTAACCGTGTCTCTTTGATAAAACGATCTAGGAAGCAAACTCAATATCTATGGTAATCTGCCTACCATTTTTTAATTCTCTGATTAGTCCAAACAGTTTTTTAAAATCATCTTTTAGAACTTGCATCAGATCCTGTTGGTAGATTGTGGCCGCTGGATGGAGGGTAATAAAATACAATTGGTTATCTTTTCTTCCAACTTTTCCACGAAATTTTGTTATTTCTGTACCTCCAAGAATGGAACCAAAAGCAGTGTTTCCTAAAACACAAATAATTTTGGGTTTGATTATTTCAATCTCCTTTTGAATGTATTCTTGGCATGTTTCTTTTTCTAATACACTTGGCACCCTGTTTTTTGGAGGTCTGCATTTTACTGTATTTGTAATGTATACATCCTCTCTTGAAATTCCTGCATTTTCAAGGACAAGTGATAATTTTTTTCCAGCAATACCAACAAAAGGCTCACCTTGCAAATCTTCATTTTTTCCAGGGGCCTCTCCAACAATCATCACATCTGAATGGAAATTTCCTTTTCCTGGGACAGCATGTGTTCTAGTTTTACAAAGATCACATTTGGTACATTCAATAACATTTTGTCTTACTGTTTCTAGATTTAACACCATGATCTAAATTACACTCTTTACTGTTGCCTCTCCTCTAATTGTTGGACCACCATTACCCATAATCATTGATTGCATCGGGTCTCCTTTTCCACAATTGATAATGGGTCTTATTGTAAAATCATTTCCACAAGCATCAATGGAGTCAAAAAATTCTGGGGCGGTTCCAACTACTATTATATCTCTTAGCAAATCAGATATTTCCCCATTTTCAATTTTTTGTGCAAATTGGCATGATATGCTCCAGTTGTATCTTTTCATATCAATCGATGGGACTTTCATATTTGAGATAAGATATCCGCTTTTGACTTCTTTTATCATCTCATCTACCTTCCAATTACCTGCTCCAATACAGGTACATGCCATTCGAATTAACGGCATGAATCTATAGTCTGTGGCCCTCATATTTCCAGTTGGTTCTGCATCAAAAATATTGGCTGTCTCACGGTTTTGCATATGATTTTTTAAAATCCCATTTTCTATCAAAGTCGTTTTCTTTGTTTGTACTCCTTCATCATCAAAATAATACCATCCGAGACTTTCTTTTATTGTAGGATCATCAAAAACATTTAGATGCTCTGAGCCAATTCTTTTTCCCAATTTATCCTTCCACCATGCTCCTCCAGCCCATGCCATTTCTTTTCCTAACACTCGGTCAGCTTCAGAAGGATGACCTAAAATTTCATGAGTCAACAACGACACAAAATCTGGATTCATTATCACAGTTGCTTTTTCCTCTTTGATCGGTTTAGCATCTAGAAGCTGAGATGCTTTCTCAGAAATATCCTGCGCGCTGTTAAGCGATTTGTTGTTTTTTGTAATTTGTTCCATTCCTCCTCTTCCACCTTCAGTAATGTTTACTGATTGTGTTAATCCTGATTCATGGGAAGTTGCAGTCATTTCAATTACCACGTCTGTAAAACTTTGTAATATTTCAGAACCCTCACTATTAACAAAATATTTTGAACTAACTTTGTACCAGGGGTTTATTATTGATTTTTTGACTCGTGGTTTTTCTAAAATAGTTTTATCGCATTCTAATCCAACTTTAATCAAATCTTCTAATTGTGGTTTTTTTAAAACTGGATAGTCTTTTTGTATCTTGTTGATATTTACAGGATATAATTTTGTTGAATCATTTTTTTTCTGCGAATAGTGACTAGTAATTTTTATTGCCTGATTAATGCCCTCTTTAATTTCCTCAAAAGATTGTGGATTGGTAATGGCATAAAATCCCCATGCACCATCTTTCAAAATTCTAATTCCAATCCCTTCAACTGATTTGTCTCTTACATATTCGATTTCACTATTTTCGATGAGAAGTGATTTTGTGTTTTCTTTTTCTGCTCTGGCATCACAGTATTGTGCTCCTAGAGTTGATGCATATTGTATTGCTCTATTTGCAAAACCAGTAAGATTAGAATCCACAAAAATTAGAGAATCTATGACCTTCGTAAATCTTCTGATGTTTACTGGCTTGATATTGCAGGCATGGTAAAGTAATATTCGTCTTCAAAATCATAGTCATTTTCTCCCTTTTGACGAAGAAATTCAAAATATGTGGTACAATTGGCGTAAAATTTCTCATTTTTTGGCTGTTCGGGAGTTTCTTCCATGTCAATTGATTACCTAAATCCCATTTTTTACCAAGAGTGAGTCATTTTAGTTCTGACAGTTTGTTTTCTTTAAGCAATTGCTATGGCTTGTTTTGGGATGGTAAAGGTAAATTTTGCTCCTTCTCCCTCTTTACTCTCTACAAAGATCTTACCTCCATGATTTTCAATAATTCCTCTGCATATCGCTAGTCCTAATCCACTTCCTCCTCTTTCTCTAGTTAGAGTAGTATCTACTTGATAGAATTTTTTGAATAGGTCCTTTTGTTTGTCCTGAGGTATTCCCACTCCATTATCCTTTACACTGATTTGAATCTCTGAGGGTTTTTCCTCCATGATTATTTCTATCTTGCCTCTTTGGGGTTCTACTGCTATCATGGCATTTTTGATCAAGTTTGTCAAAACTTGTTTAATTCTTTCAGAATCGTGATAGATTAATAAATTCTCAGCATTTGAGGTTAGTTGAATTTCATTTTTTTCTGCTTGGGGGGAAAGGGCAATTAATGATTTTTGAATGGAATCTTTAATGTCTGAATCATCCTTTTTCATTCGTAATTGACCGATTTCTAATTTTTGAACATCCAACAGATCTGAAATTATTCCCAATAGGGTCTCAGAACTTGATTTTATTATTGATAGTCTATCTTTTTGTTGTTGATTTAATTTCCCTAAATGCTCATTGAGTAAAATATCTGAATATCCTTGAATTGGAACCAACGGAGTTTTGAGCTCGTGTGTTATCATGGCCAAAAATTCATCTTTTGCAATGTCCGTCTTTTTTGCTTCTTCTTCTTTTTCTTTAATTGTATCTGACATTATGTTAAATGAGTCTACTAGTTCACCAATCTCGTCTTCTGAAGTATATTTTATTTTCTCTCCATACATTCCTTCTTTTACTCTGGAAAGTGCTTTGTTGATGGCATCTAAAGGAGAAAGTGATTGTCTAATTACTATTGGAACCAAAAAGAAGGTTGCAATGTCTACTGCTAACAAAATTTGAATTATTGTTTGTTGATCAGAATCTTCACCGAATATTCCTGTTTTGTCATCTTGATAAAGTAAAAACAAGTTAAAAGCAGCAGCTACGATTAAAATACCAATTAGCATATACAATTTAGTTACTATTTTCACACCTAGAAAAGCTAGTCATGAAGTATAAAAAAGGGAGATGTTATTTCTTGAACAGTCATGTCTGACGAATTCATAAAAGTTGCTACCCAAGAAATTAATGACGAGTTATCTAGTATTGCCACAATTTTAGACACCTGTTCAAATGACGTTGACGTTA
>DATKZR010000123.1:0-8369 GCA_035527875.1 Nitrosopumilaceae archaeon
ACTCTGGAACAGAAATTCGAGGTGAGGACGATGATGATGATGATGATGACGATGATGATGACGATGACGATGACGATGACGATTAAAACGAAGATGGCTTAGTGTAAAGTTGGTAAGCTAAGAAAATCCCACTTACATAGAAGTAGTTACTTTAAGCTAATTTTACAATCGTATTAATACAACAAAATTTGGGAAGCTATGTGGAAAGAGCATCAACAGGTATTCGACTAGTTGAAATTATTTTAGGTGTAATTACAGTCGCATTAGCTAGTTGGGTAATATCAAATCCTGATGTTACCACATTGTTTTTTGTCACATTATTGGGAATTGCACTGATTATGGTGGGAATTTCAAAAATTATTGCAGGAATAGTTGTAAAACAAAATGCAAATTCATTAAGAATAATTAGTATCGTCATAGGTGTTGTTTCCATAATTGGAGGAGCATTTGCACTTGCAAATCCAATTTCTGCAGTCATTACATTAATTATTATAATTTCAATATTCATCCTAATCCACGGTTTAGGATTAATAATATCAGGAATTACCTCAAAAGATTCTCAAAAAAATCTTCGAATTGCAAACATTGTCTTAGGTGTAATTGCAGTTGCATTTGCAGGAATAATTCATGCAAATCCAGAATTTGCAATTACCATGACGATAGTATTGATTTCTTTAGGATTGTTGTTTAATGGACTTGCTAGCATAATGTCTGGAATTATTGGAAGTCCTGTTACAAAAATTTAGTTTTTGAATCTTTTACAAAGATAAAAAATTTAGAAAAAACGTCTCTGATTTAATTTCTTTAGTTTATTAAACAAAATATTAAATTATTTTTTTGGAAGGATGAATTGGAAAGAATTAATCTAAAAATTTAATACGAGTTTCAATAACTTTATCCGTCAATTTATTAATGTCAACGTCAAGTTCGGTAGTCAATAAAATAACTCCATTATCATTAAGAGGAATTGTTATTCGATTAACTTTACCATACTGAGCCATTGCAAACTTTGGTTCACCAATCTTAAAACTCATTTTTTTACGAAAGGTCCATCTATTTTGTGCCTCAACCATTGAAGATTTGATTTCTTCATCTTCAAAATTTCTCTTTAATCCAACTCTTAACTTTGCTCTAAATCGTCCATCATAGGTTGCCACCAACCTTATTTTTGGATCAAATTCCATGACTGTATCAAAAAATTCCCCAAAATCCATTTCACTTACTAGTTTTGACATATCCTATCGCCCAATATTGAATAGTGAATATGTTACTTAAATTTGATCATTAATTACACCTACAGAAAAATAATTTGATAAGATTTAACAAATCAGTATTTAGCTGGTTGTATTTTTTGTTGTAATGGGAACACTCATCTCAAACTCATGTATTCCATCAGTTGCAAAAATGTTGTAAAATTTTCCACCTACTAAATCAGGTATTGGCCAAGGCATATTCAAATGTCCTCTATCATCTGTTTTTGTTCTGACAGATTCTTTAAATTCATCTCCAGTAATTGTAATTTCTACATTGTGTAATCGATGCCATCCATATCCATCAAACATCAAATATCTTTGATTGTTGATTTCATCTGATACAACACTTATTGAAACATCAAGTTTCTTTTGTGTGGTTAATTCATCGTTTTTTATTCTCTTGTTTGAAATTCCTTTAAAAATTTCTTTTTGGTCATCCTCTGAGATTGCCCATCCTTTTTCTCGCAGTTTATCAACACTTGTTTTATCTACACATGCTGGTAAGGGGATATTTTTTTTGATCACAATTTCCTGTCCTTGTTGACATTGTATCAAATCAAGTGCAATTCCCAAACGGTATTGTCCATACGGACTTGATCTAGTTTTAAAATATTCTTGCTGGTTTTTAATTTCATAACATGGTCTATCCCCACATATTTCAATATTATGAGTGGATAATCCTTTTTTTGATCTTTTTTCATCAATTTCAGAACACAACTTGTCCCCACAAACTTTTGGAGAATTTATCACCTTATATTTTTTAATTTCTATAAATCCTTCTGCATACTCTACAAAGAGTCCAGCTGAAATTCCAATAACTAGAACCAAAATGATTAATTTTATAATCACAAACCCTTTATGTTAAAATAACATTTTAAGTTATATCAAACAAATCTGTTTACAATAGCATGCTGAAATTTTTTCTTTTTCTATTTTTGATACCTCTAAGTTATGCCTTTGGAGAATCAGATTATTCACAAATTGAATTAGCCTATGATGAATACAAGCCTGGCAGTAGCTACAAAATAGTATTTCATGATTTGTCAAATTTGGATTTTCAGGTACTAGAGGTAAAAAAATTCTTCATACCAAAGTGGATTAATCAACCAGGTGATCTCTCAGACATTTTACAAATAAAGTTTAATGCAACAAACAATGGCTTGAGCAATTTTGTAGTCTACAAAGATATGTTTCAAATAGATGTAATAGACCCAAGAGAAAATTACCTAGAGGTTGGCAGAACCAATCAGCATTATGTTGTTGATAATTACTATCCTCAGTATATAGAAGATTTTAAACTACGATTTCAAGACGTTGCTCTGCCACAAAGTCTTTTTGAATGTGACCTTTTGAATCATTATCTCAGAATTAATCAAACAAAAACTCTTTCGGTATGTTTTGATGTAAAACAAAAATGGACAAATCTACCGCTTGATTTGAATGGTCCTAGATTGTATTATCTTGTAATGATGGATAACAAGTTTGAATCATCGTGTTCTAATTGCAAATCTGTTTTACTCAACGAGTATTACAAGAATCCAATCACCGAATCCAAAATTTCAGATGATAAGATATCTCAAAACCTCTTGATATGGTTAGATACATTGGTAATTTGGCTTGAAAATTCTGAAATTTCAGACCAAGAATTTTCAAATGCCATAGAATTTTTAACAAAGAGAGGAATTTTTGAAAGAAATCCAAGCGAAATTAAAGAAATTTTCTTAGAACCTAAAATAAAAAATCAATCAATTCTTGCAATGGCTGATTTTAAGACTACTAGCTTTAATGAAGGTCAACCCATCGTATTTGAAGGAAAGATAACTGATTATTCTGGAAATCCTATACCACATGTTCCTATTCTGATAAGAAGTGATGGTCCATGCCCTGCCAATCAAATAATTGCACAAGGGATTACAGACAAACATGGAAGATACAAAATTTTAACAAAAGCCCTTCTGTGGGATGAACACGATGGATTAATTACAACATTTGCAGAATTTCCTGGTTCTGAAAGTTTTGAACAATCTGTTTCGGATCCACAATTAGTTGTTGTTTATTCCATAAAGGGAGAGAAATGCATTGAATAAATTGGATTAGCAGCTAAATGAAATAATTGATTCTAAAAAATCATACAGTGAAAAATAATTTAAGAAAACCATTTGGTATGCTGAAAGAAAAATAACTTTCCAGTTTTAATATTAAACCCAAATAGTGTTAATGGTATACCTTTGGTTTCAGTTATGCCAGTTAACATGTAGCCTTCCTTTGTTAGTTTTTCAAATTCGGATAGAAAAGATATTTGGTTTTTTGGTCCGCTATGAAGAATTACAAAGGCATTGTTTTTTACAACAATGGAATCCTTAGTTTTCAGCTGTTTTCCAAGATCTTTTAAATCTCCCTTCATGTAGTGAATTTCTTCTTTTACTTCCTTGCCTACTTGTTCTGCACCAATTTTTCCATCAACATTTTTTTTAAGGGGATTAGTTGTTCCTTTTTTGACTTTGTTAAATAAATCCATATTTTCTATGAATACCTTTACTGTATAAAAAACTAGAATGACCTATCTTGATTTAATTCAAATTTAGGCATGATAATAAAGTATTATTCTTGATTTTTTTTGGAAAGGATAAGTTTTGGGAAAATTTACTCTTGAGTTTATTCACTAGAAATAAAATATCTCATAACCTCGTGATTATTAGATTATTTTTTATTCATAAACTCCAAGTAAATTAATCAACTCGTCTTGCAATTTTTGTTTTGCAAAAAATCCCAATTCCTTTTGAGCTAACCTCACATCTGCCTGACTGAATTTTATCTCCTCTTTATTTTGTTTTTTATGTTGCATGTTATTTTTTTTGCCAGAAATTTTAATAATCATTTGAGCAAGTTCGTTAATGGATATGGATTCTCCCGCTCCAACGTTAAATACATCTCCTTTTTTCCCCTCTATATTGTTGATTGCACAATCAAAAGCATTTACTACATCAAAAATTGATACAAAGTCTCTTGTTTGTTCTCCATCACCGTTAATTTGAATTGGTTTGTTCTCTGAAACATTTTTAATAAATTTTGAAATTACTCCAGCATATTGATCATTTTGTCCCTTGCCATACACATTAAGCATTCGCAATGAGATGGCATTAAATCCAAACTCTATTGATTTTTTTTTAATCATTTGTTCTGCAGCTAGCTTACTTTTACCATATGGTGATATGGGATTTGTTTTTGCATTTTCATTAACTGATACCTTTGAATCATCATATACTGCAGAAGAGGATGCAAAGATTAAGTTTTTAATTTTATTATTTATACAACACTTGATAATATTTTCAGTCCCCACAACATTTACCTCATTTGTAATCTGCGGATAAATTACAGAGTCTGCAACATTTGATTTTGCAGCCAGATGAATAATAAAATCAAATCCGCTACAAGAATTTTGCAAGATTTCATAGTCTAAAATATCACCATTTACAAATTTAGCCCCCTTTTCTAAAAGAAATTCAATATCTTTCTGGGAGCTGTTTGATAAATTATCATAAATTGTAACTTTATGATTATTCAGCAAAAAATCCACCAGATATCTTCCAATAAATCCAGCTCCACCTGTAACTAGAATTTTCAATGCATTTCTGAACCAAATGATGATTATAAAACTAAATCTTGATCATGTAGAAACATGAGCGGATCGCTCATTTCTGTAAGTATATGGGTCAATTAAATCTAAACATGAGTATATTCAAATTCTAATTTATGTAATACCAAATTGATACAACGAACAGCTAGCTTTCTTTTCAATCACAGATATTTTAAAGAAGATTTGACTAGACAAATAATGCCAATAATTAGAAATTATAAGTTTAGATTATATCCAAACAATTCTCAAGAATATAAACTCCAAAATAATCTTTCCGTATGCAGATGGGTTTACAATCATTTTGTAGAACAAGCCCAAAAATCATTTCTTAGCCGAAACGATATGAATTACATGCTAACTGAGTTAAAACAACAAGAACCGTGGTTATATCAATATCATAGCAAGATGTTACAAATGATATCAACACAGATAGAAGGAGCTGAGAAGTCTTTGATCACCCAAAATAAAAAAAGGTATAAGAAAAGTAAATTAAAATTTGTAAAATATAATGACTTTAGGACATTTACGTATAATCAAACAGGATATAAATTTGAAACACGCGGAGGCAAAACATTACTCTATCTCTCAAAGATTGGATATATGGAAATAAGACAGCATAGAGACATTCCACAAAACTGCACTATAAAACAAATCATAGTAACAAAATCAAAGAGTGGAAAATGGTATGCATGTGTGACATGTAACATTGAATACACGCAAAACATTTCAAAGATTAAATTCAAAAAAATAGTAGGAATTGATGTTGGAATAAAATCATTTGCATATGACTCTGATGGACATCAAACACCAAATCCAGAAAACCTCAAAAAAATGCTAAAACCATTAGCAAGAATACAACGAAAAATATCTCGAAGAAAAAAAGGATCAAATAACAAACTCAAAGCAATCAGACATTTACAAAGAATTCATGAAAAAATTACAAACAAAAGAAAAGACTTTCAACACAAACTATCAACACAGTATGCAAAAAATTATGATATTATAGTTGTAGAGAAACTACAAAACCATAACATGATAAAAAACCATAGACTGGCTCAAAGTATAATGGATGCAAGCTGGGGAATATTCTTGCAAAAACTAGAATATAAATGCAAGATGCTAGTTAGAGTGCCAGCTAGAAATACTACTGTTGACTGCTCAAGATGTGGCAATGCAGTGCCAAAGAGTTTAGCAATTAGAATTCACAGATGCGACAAGTGTAATCTAATCTTAAATCGAGATCATAACGCATCAATTAACATCCTCAACAAGGGATTAAACAAACTACCGCAGGAACTGCGGAAAGTAACGCTTGTGGAGATGCCAAAGGCATCTATGAAACAAGAAAAGGTCACTCAACTTGTTAAGTGATAGTTCACCTTGGTTTCTATGGGATCAAAAATTAAAATTTCCAAAAATCTCGTATAATTTTTTGTATAAAACAAGAAAAATTATCTAGATATTATCTATAAAAAATATAAAAATGTATAAAACTGTAATATTTACAACAAACAATCAAGAAATTACACAAATGGATCTCCAGGCATGAAAAAACTATACAATTATGATCATTTGTGGACTATTCGTCCATTAGTTTTAAATAGAAATTTCTAAGAAAAAACACAATAACATGAAAAACGAAATAGGACGTAAAATAACTAGTCTTACATTAATGACAATAATGATTGCAGGCGGTATGACCTTTGCAGTACCTGGCATGATGCCAGCTGCACATGCTGCCAACGCTAATCTCTTTGTATCCGCAGAAAACTCTCAAAACGACAACTACATGTCAGGACCTCAAGTAATTGAAGTCGTGATTATTGACTCAGACATTAACGATACAGACGAAGCAAAAGGTGAGCCAGACGTTACAGTAAACGGTAAGAACCTTAGAATGGTTCAAGCCGTCGACGGTAACTGGTATGGTTACTTTGCAGACTTCTCACAAGCACAAATCGCAGACGCAACTGCTAGTGCAGGTCTTATCCCTCCACCAGTTGGAGTAGGATTAGACTTTGGTACTTTTTGTAACTCAGATACAGGTATCCTCTTTGGTACTGATCCAATAGATGTTGGTGATGCTGAAGCTATTGCCATCCCATCAGAAGATGGTAGTGAAGGTACAAATCCAATTACAGAAGGAATAGACCTATCTGATTGTGCAGTTCCAATAACTGCAGTACCAGGAATAATGAATGTTCTAAGAGAAACAAAAGATATCAATACATTTGGAACAAGTGGACAGATTGGCATGGATGCCGATGCATGGCCATTTATCCAATTGTATAAACTCACTGTAGGTGGTAACGTAGTCGTACAGTACAACAAAGGTGGTGGTGCTCAAACAGCAACACTAACGTTTGATTCTGTCGAAGGCTTTGCTGGCTCAGAGTTAGATAGAACAACTTATCCGCCAGGTGCACAAGTTCATGCCACAGTCACTGATTTGTGGTTGAACGTTGACCCAACGGATGAAGACTCTTGGACATTTAATGCCGGCGCTGATGGATTTCCTCATTATCAAGTATTCGATGAGAACGGAGTTTCACAGGGTAATACTTTTTCAAACACAGACGACGATCTAGGAGAAGCTCTTGGAGACTTGATGTGTGAAGATAACTGTATACTGCTTGTTAATCCAAACTTCAATGGAGCCACAAACGATGTTCTTACCGTTCAAGATAACGGTGATTCTCAAATAGTCGCTGATACAGGTGATCTAGAAGATCCACTTGATCAACGAACTTCAGGTATTATTGGTTTCTTCTTAGGTGAAGTACCAGTAACAATTACTGAACAAGGCCCAAACAGTGGAGTATTTGGAACATATGACGAATCAGATGTTTCTGCACTCAGAATAACCAATGATGCAAAGAGGGGAACCTCCGCAACCATTGATTACAATGAGACCCCAGTTTCAAT
Source organism: Nitrosopumilaceae archaeon (assembly GCA_035527875.1). Taxonomy (GTDB): domain Archaea; phylum Thermoproteota; class Nitrososphaeria; order Nitrososphaerales; family Nitrosopumilaceae; genus Nitrosomaritimum. The sequence continues at coordinate 7,816 of DATKZR010000123.1, forward strand.
TCTGGTAGCAAATTCATTTGCAAGTATCGCTATGATATTAGATGACGACGAATGGAATTCTGGTGAAGAAATCACACTACAACTAGTAGATGGTGATGCTAACCAAAACTCTAGAGCAGACGAAGATCTTGACTTGTTCAATCCTGATGTTAAATTGATCCCAGCATTAAGAACTGGTGATCCATTCACATTAGCAGAGAACAATGCAGGTGATCTGGTTCCTCTAGAAGGATTCTTTGCAGACCTCGATATTGCTGATGCAGAAGATGTAGCAGTATCAGGTGACTTAGATCCAGGAACTCACGCAAATATCTTAGTTCAAGCATTTAGCAAGAGAGCACTTCTCAACACAACACCATTAACTGGTGTAACTGGAGAGGTACTCGTAATTGATTTAGATGCTAACGGTGCTGACCTTCAACAAACCATGCAAGCTAACGATAATGACTCTGTCTTTAACCTCTTCAATGTTGATCTAAGAACATTCGCAGACGCTGATGACGTAGATATCTACATTATACATGGACCTGGTGCTAACCTCGCCGATGGCGCTA
>DATKZR010000124.1:0-5503 GCA_035527875.1 Nitrosopumilaceae archaeon
TATTAAAAGAGGATTTTGTAATTTAATGGATTTGAAATTATTTTTTGGGAAGGATTTTTCAATAAACAGATTCACAGAAAGGACAAATCATGGAAGCACCCTCTACTTTCAAATGGACTTCGACTAATTTCGCTATACATCTTGGGCATTTGGTAAATCTACTCATATAACGGCTATTCAGTTTAGTCATATAATTTCTTGTAAGTAATATTTCTTTCATACTAATTGATTTTAAATTATTTTTTGGGACGGATGGGAAAAATCATATGATACTTCTTATCTAATCATAACCATGGTAAATTGTCCAACATGTGGAAATGACTCGTGGACAAACATTTCCTGTATTGCTATCACCGATGATTATCTAAAAGCCATGAAAGAAAACTCCCCCTCATACAAATACGGTGCTGATCACCCCAATTGGGCAAATGTGGCAAGAGTGGGAAACTATATCATGGAATTCCAGTGTAGAAAGTGTAAATTTGTATCGGCAGAAATTTGTTATTAACCAGAAGTAAACGATTTGAAATTATTTTTTGGGAAGGATGAAGTGTAGAATCTACTTACTATGACCTTTCTTTTTTCTTTGTTGTTCCCTTTTGTATTTTTTAACTCGTTGATTTAATTCAGATGATTTCTGTCCTTTCTGCTTTCTCCCGTCTTTCTTCTTTGATTTTTTCTTAGTCATCTTTGAACAACGTCTTTACATTCATGAATTTACTAATAGAATAATGAACTTAAGGATATTGGAGTTTAGAATCTAATCTTCATCTGGTTCATTATCTACACTTTCAAAAGTCATTTCCTGTCTTTGGCATGACTCACATTTTTCCATTATGCCAAATTCATTCTTGAACTTGCCTTTTCCATCACAACTAAAACAAACCATGAATTTTCTACAACAATTATGGACTTAAGGATATTGCAGAATTTTTAATTTGAAATTATCTTTTGGGAAGGATAAGAATTTTTCAAAAAAAATTCAGTTCCAAAAATGCATCTTTTTGACATGCTTTTCTAAATTTTCTGGGTGGAAATGGTCTCCACAATTTAGACATTCAAAATTGGGGCTCATGCTATACTCATCACAATCTATAGGCAAAGTTTTGACATATACTATAGTTAGCTATTGTCCTAACTGGTTATCAACTCTGAAAACTCCAAATAATATCAAATTCATGTATAGTTATGGCATGACTCTAAAAATAAGAAGAATAATTTAGAGGCTGATATGGGTTATGCAAATATTCCTTACCCGTCCTCGCTGTTTCTTTTTGCTTTCCTAATTTGAAATTATTTTTTGTGAAGGATAAGAATTAAGAGAATAAAAACTAGATTTTTGATAATTGAAACTTAAGACCAAAACCGAATCAGGGTTTTTGGTGAGAGTTCCAATTGAATTAAAAATTGCATATTGGTATTTAGCAAACACTGATGATTTCTATGAACGATTCATTCGTGAGTGTTTTAAGCAAATTTTGTAATAATATAGTATGTCAAATAACACTGAATCTGCACCTGCTTGGGAACAACTCATGGGGTTGTCTTGGACAATACTGGATGAAGAATAATCTCGAAAAACATTAGAACACCGAACTTTTCATATTTCGCTCAGTAAGAATTTGATATTATTTCTAAATTTTCAAAAAGGTTAATTATGTTAATAACCTAAAAAATTCAAGACAATGAAAAGATATTTTTCCAGAACGGTGTTGATTGTTCTTCTTGGAATTGTTTTTGTTGCTGGAGCTGGAACTGCATATGCGGGAATGACCTTGCCAACCATTACTCTTGGAGGTAACGTCGATATAATTGGGGATTTGATTTGCACAAATTGTGTTGACCATACTGATATAGTACAGATAGGTTCCCAGCAAACAATTGGAAAATTAACTACAGGTGGAAGTGGAGACTGCATAATTGGAGAAGTTAGACTTTTTTCAAACAATATTATTCCTAGAGGATTTTTACCTACGGAAGGACAAACTCTACAAATTGTTGATTATACATCATTATTTTCGGTGATAGGTATTAAATTTGGTGGAAACGGAAATACAGATTTCAAAATACCAGATCTTCGAAATGTTGAGCCTACACATAGAACATTTGAAGGTGTTGAGTTGGATGTGAACTATGCCATTTGTGCTATTGGCGTCTTTCCTTCAATCGATTAAATTTTTTAATCCATCCGAATTTTTTTGAAATTATTTTTTGGGGAAGGATGAGAATTAAAATTATTTAATGACAGAGCAAATAGAAGGAATACTAATAAAATAACTTTAGAATTTACCTTTGAGAGATAAGAACTTGAAAAAAATTCTTGTTATGGCAGTAGTTTTGCTGACAATATCTATAATCCCTTCATCTTTTGCTTGGGATGGGGTGATGGCGATGGATTCAGATAAGAGAAATGTAGAACATGGTCAAATTATCACCTATGAAGGATTTCTATATGGGGATTATCCTATAGACGGCAAAATTGTTTCTATAACTGTCTCTGAGAAAGAAACGAAAGAAATTATTTTAAAAATAGATGCCATTCCAGATCTTAAATCTATCAAATATTTTGAAAATACTGCATGGCCTTTTACTTTTCAAGTGGACACTTTCTACAACGAATTTGCCCCAGGTAAGACATATGTTGTTGAAGCAAAGTATGATGACAAATCTACAAAATTAGATTTTTTTATCCAAAATGACCAAGAACCAACTTGTTTAGAAATACTAGAAGATTATCCAATTATTGTTCTGACAGACAAGGAAAAGTATGATCAAGGTGATGTCATTAGTGTATCTGGCTGTCTTGCAGAGAAATCTTTTACCAAAGGAATCAATATTGTAGTCTATGATCCTGATGGAAATAAAATTGGTGTCAGTACCTTAGTGCCAAATCCTGATAGAACATTTTCAGAAGAATATATCATTGATGAGCGATTTGGACTAAATGGAACTTATTCTGTACAGGTAGATTCTGGTGGATTATACTCCTCTACAAAATCATTCGTTGTTCCTGAATTTGGTTCAATTGTAATGATAATTTTTGGAATTTCTTTTGCCATGATACTAATCAATAAGAGCGTCTTCAGACCATTTACGAATCTAACTTAGCTTTTAATTTGAAATTATTTTTTGCTCATTAAAGATTTCATTAAAATTCCGTCGGGATAGTCGATAAAATGTTCTTGTAGAGCATGTTCTCTAAATTCTTCGATTATTTTTTCAACTGCATCTCCTGCGGTCATAAAACTACATTCAAAGCCATAATTTTGACAAGCCAGTTTTCCCATTATTTTTTGCCCCAATCTTAGAGGCAGTAGTTAAATCATGTATTTTAATAATAGTACAATTTTTCTGTAAATTTGTAACATTTTAACAACTTAAAATTAAAGATCATTCAGTTTAAGGAAAGAAATAGTTTGAGGCAGAATAATTTAAAATTATTTTTTGAGATTACCTACATTATACTATGCTATTTCCCCTAATCTCTGTTAGATAGAAAATAAATTTTTACACCCATCTTAGTCCATTTTTATCCCCAATTTGGTAGCTGGGCCTCTAAAGATTAGATTCTTGGACCCAAACTAAAAGTTGAGTTCCCCTTGCTAGATTTTAAAATTAAATTTATTATCTTGAAGGAGTTTGACAAGATGGCATTTTTTTGGTGAAAATTAGTTTTCATCAATGGTTATAATCACATATCGCTATTGTATAGCGAGTAGAAATGTCCAAAAAAAATACTGGGTTAATCTTCTCAATTTTAGCTTTGAGTGTAACCATTATGCTTTTGCAGCAAACTGTTTTTGCTGAAGAAATTGTTTTTCTTGATCTTCCTATTGGCCTAAAGATAGGAGAGAGTGCAAATATTGATTCAGATTTGATTATGACCTTGCTTGAGATTGAAGACTCAAGGTGTCCAAGTGATGTTCTCTGCGTCTGGCAGGGAACTGTCACAGCCAAAATAAAACTCGAAAAAGGAGGCCTAGATCTTGGAGTTTACAGCATTCCCATGGAAACAATTCAATCTAACGAGCAAATCTTTGAAGGATACTACATTAGCCTAACAAATGTAGAGCCATATCCGGAAAGCACGAATCCAATAAAGTCGCCATCCTATTCTCTGACTTTTTTTGTCTCGAGTGCTGAAGTAGATCATCTTGATTCTCCTCTAAAGCAATTCAAGGACGGAGTTCCATTCAAGGACATAAAATGCAGAGACAATCTTCAGTTAACCCAAAGATATGATGGAAAACCTGCATGTGTAAAATCGAATACCTATAATGAGTTGATCAAAAGAGATTGGGTAAGCGGTATTATCATAGCAGTTCAATCACAAGACATCTCAAATGATGATAAAGATCAAAGTGAAATTCAACCGGTAATTAAAACCGGCACTGATGCACTTTTTTGCCTTGGATATTGCTTTAAGGAGTTTGTGATAACCCCTGAAAAAATAATCTATACCCAAAGTGGACGAGATGTTCCTGAAATAACCAAAGAAATTCCATTTTCTAAATCAGATTGGAATGAGTTGGCATCTTTGGTTGATTTCCAAAAATTCAATTCAATGCCAGATAGCATTGGTTGTCCGGGTTGTGCTGATGCCCCAATTGAGTGGATTGAAATTACACTGGTGGACAACACAAAAAAAATACAATTTGAGGTCATAGATGATGCTCCAGAAATTAAAAACCTTATTTTGGCACTACATAAAATTCGAGGACCAATAGAATCTACCATTGAAAATTTTGAGGATTGTGAGGCAGCTGGAAATCCTATCATGGAATCATACCCAAGACAATGCAGGACAAGTGATGGGAAACACTTTGTAGAAGAGATTGATACTTTCCTAAATCTAGAAACTAATTGCACAAAATATGGTGGGAAATGGCTACCAGAGTTTAATGAATGTGAAAACATTTCAGAAGACCAATGCTCGGAGATGAATGGGACATTCAAGAAATGCGAATCAGCATGCAGGCACAACCCAGATGCAGAAATGTGCACTATGCAGTGCGTTCTAGTGTGTAAAATCCCATAGATAATCTTTATGGGATTCAAACATGAATCTATTTTATCCCCAATTTGGTAGATGGGCCCAGTAGGAATTGAACCCTTGAAATTATTTTTTATGCATACTGTTATCTTCTTCAGATTCAGCAAATAGAATAGCAGTGAGGATGCACATTTTTGTTGAATGTATTCAGACAAAAAATTTGTTTTAATCACTGTGTACTTCGTTTTTCTTTTTATTGAATTTATTGTATCCTTCTTGGTTGTATCCTTCTTTGTCGTGACCTAGGTGATTATATCCTAGTCTATCATACCCGTTACTATCATACCCATTTTCATCATACCCGTCTAAATCATACCCATTTTCATCATACCCATTTTCATCATACCCGTTACTATCATACCCATTTTCATCATACCCGTCTTTGTCATATCCTTTTTTGTCATATCCTTTTTTGTCATAACCGTCTAGGTCATAACCGTCTTTGTTAAA
>DATKZR010000125.1:0-3039 GCA_035527875.1 Nitrosopumilaceae archaeon
TGTGATGGCTCTCATGCAAAATCAGGATTCAAAGCTGACGAAGCACATATTGATGTTTGATTAAAATCAATATCAAATGATTGAACATTTTTTATTCTATTTTTTTGGTTTTTGTAAATAATTTCTTCTAGACATACTTTCATTATAACGCAAGACATGGCACAGTTTTCACGCCTAGGGGAGGGGCTTTCCCTTTTTCCTGACAGTCGATAAACTCATCAACACTTCAGGGTCTCAAACCAATTTAGCTATTCTCTTACCTGGCGTATGAATTTCCTATACTCATACTTTTGGAATTGTCGGTGCTTGAATTTACCTGATAAAGTTTAGAGCAAAATAATTTCAAATTAACTAGGAAAATAAAAAGAAAATATCAGTGTATAAAATTACCCTGACTGTGAGGAATACACTCTTGTTTGATTTCTCCAAAATCCCCCACTAAACAACCACACATTAATTTCATGGGTGGCTCGTTAAACGTTGATTTGCTCATATGGTAGGCTTGCAAAATTTACTTAAAACATTAACGTAGAAATTATTCTGTGGATTAGTAGGACTTTTGATGCCTGAAAAGGGGGGACACTATTTTTACTGACAGTCGATAAACTCGCCAACACCTGAGGATGTCAAACCAAAAGTTTGGGTACCTTGGAGGGATTTTGAAATTCTTTTTTGAGAATTAAATAAAAAAGATAATGGGTTTATTTGACTCCAATTATACAACCACTATCAATGAAAGTAAAGATTATGGTAATTACATTGTTTTTGGTAACGATGGGAATGTTTACAAACCCTACTTTTGCACAACAATTTGAAGAACCAAATTATACCATACGTGGAGGAGAAGTTTTAGGTTTTGAGATAGACTCAGAAAATACATCCCTAATAATACCAGTAGATATCCGAGCCAGAGGGGAATTAATCATAACATTACCAAGAAGTTTAATCGATGCAAAAATTGGTTCTGATGATAGTGAATTTATCATCTACATTGGCATCTCGAAACTTGACTCCTTTGATGAAATTAAAACATCATCTGATAGAACAATTACAATTCCAGTTAAAAGATCTAATCATGAAATTAAAATAATAGGTACACAGGTTTTGTCCCAAGTAATCACTGCACCAACTGTCCAACTACAAATAGAAAAAAAGATAGAAACAGAATTAAGATCAGAAATACCTGAAGGTAAAGCAAAACTGTTGATATTTTCTGATACTGAATGGTCAGGTGCACTTCAGGCCTCGGGTTTTGATTATATCGAAATAGTTGGTCAACGTGACAGAAGCATTATTTTTGAATGTGAACCATCCCTAATACGTGAGGGCGTTTTTGGTGCAAAAATTAAAAAAATAACAGAAGGAGGTTACTTGAAAATTGTTGCAATTCAGAATCAAAAAATTATGGCCCAAGAATCAACAGAAGAACAATTTGGAGAAGTACTCATTAATGGAAACTGTGCTTCTAGTTTTGCAACTGGCCCTGAAGGAGGAGGGTGTTTAATTGCAACTGCAACATATGGTTCAGAACTAGCACCACAAGTACAACAACTACGAGAATTAAGAGATAGTAAGTTACTGCAAACAGAATCAGGTTCAGCATTCATGAACACATTCAATGATTTCTATTATTCGTTTAGTCCAGTAATTGCCGATTATGAGCGTGAAAATCCACTATTCAAAGAAACTGTCAAGCTTACAATCACCCCAATGCTTTCTTCACTCTCTATTTTGAATAATATCAATATGGATTCTGAATGGGATGTTTTAGGATATGGGATAATCTTGATTTTGCTGAATATCGGAATGTATGTTGGAGTTCCAATTGCTGGAGTATATCTGGTAAAATTTAGAGTAAGAGATTAACTCTCTTTTTATTTTCAAAAGTTAAGTTTAGATTGTATAACGTGTAACAGATAATCTAGATTTTATCCACATAACAGTATTAAACAAATAATTTGTAAAAATGTTAGTGATTTTTAATAATTCTCAGAAACGGTTAGTGCCAATACTTGCATTATCAATGCTTATTCTGATTCCAGCAGGGGCTCAAAATGCGTTGGCAACAACTGTGATATTTCCAGACTTTTCATCAATAGTGGGTCTTACTTTATCTGGTGATGCAGCAGCCCCAGTTGATAATACCATTGATCCTGATGATGTTTTAAGATTGGTTCCAGCTACCACTAGTCAATCTGGAAGCGCATTCTCATCTACTAAAATAAATGCTGCTGACTTTAGTACAGAATTTCAATTTAGAATTACCAATCCTGGAGGAATATCTGACGGTATTGAGGTAGGTGCTGATGGCTTTGTTTTCGTCGTCCAACCAGTTTCAGCTTCAATAGGAGGCGCAGGTGGGGGTTTGGGCTATCAAGGCGTCACTCCAAGTGTTGGAGTAGAATTTGATACGTTCAAAAACGGATTTGATCCTGACACCAACCATATCGGTATTGATACTAATGGAAATGTAGGCACTAACAGTCAAGGTAGTAGCGTCTTTATTCCCCAAAGATTCGATGATGGAAGTTTGCAGAAAGTATGGATTGACTATGACGGCACTACATTGAATGTGTATATTTCACCCACTACGGTAAAACCAGGTTCACCAAATCTATCTAAAGTAATAGATATTGCAACAATTATTGGTGCTACTGATGCATTTGTAGGATTTACTGCAGGAACAGGTTCTGCATATGGCAATCACGACATTGTAAACTGGACCTATAATGATTCTTTTAATCCGGAACCAGAACCAACACCCGTAGCGGGAGAACTATTATCAATCAATACATCAGCACTAGTAATTGGCGGACTATCTAGTATGGTATGGATGGTACCAGCAGTAGCAGGGATTATCGGCGCTGGAGTATATTTGGTAAAGTTTAGAACAAACAGAGATTAAATTTTTCATTCTTTCAACCAATTAATTCGTAATCCTAGTGGAGATTACGAACAAATAGTACAATCCAACCTTTGAGGATATTCAGAATTTTCCTCAACGATTTTTGTTCATTAAAACAAACATAGCCTTATGTT
>DATKZR010000126.1:0-24720 GCA_035527875.1 Nitrosopumilaceae archaeon
CTTGTTCATAAAGGACATCGTAGAGACATCCAAAATTATCTAAATTCACTTGATCAGATGACTTCAGTTCAACATGCTTTAGAGTCATGGCACTTGCGTTCCCAGTATGTAGAGCAGATTGGACTCACAAAGTATGCTATGGCCATATACGAAAAGATTAGACGTTATACCGTTCCAATTGGACAAACTCATTTACTATACATCACTACAGAGCCTGACATTTTACATGAGGGGTTTATACAAAATGTTCTAAAGTTGGTAGAGCAGCACAAAAAAGATTAGGAATTCTCATCATTCCCAAAATATAATTTCAAAATTAAACAAATCAAATATTCTGGATATTGGAAGAAACTATCAAACCCAGAATAATAACTACGATACTGGTTACAAATATGATTTTTCTGCATACGCTCCAAGTTACTTGTAATGACATAATTGTAATTACACAAACAAAAATTTATCGATTTATCATGAAACATTAAACAAATGTTTGATTTTTAATTAAATTCTTATCTTTCCCAAAAAATAATTTTCAAACTCGAACCTGAATATTTGACTAAATACACTTTGTAATTCAAGGGTTATTTGACTTCTTAAAGTTAAAAATTAATCAAGTCCATTTAGTGGACAAATTTGTGCCAAGTCTTGTCAGTATTTCTCAAATTATCATCAAAAAATGAAACTCAGTTTTAGTATCTAGTATCGAGTAAATTGTCTTGTCAATTTATCATCATTAATTTGATTTTATGGCGCCAGCCTGTCTACATCTCTTGGGTAAAATGTTACATCGCGGATATTTTCTGTCCCCGTAAGGGCCATAATTAGCCGCTCAAGCCCTATGCCACAACCAGCATGTGGTGGTACACCATAATCAAATGCCCCAAGATGATAGTCAAATGCATCAGTTTTCATCCCTTTGTTTTTCATTCTATCCTCAAGTTCATCTCTCTTTTCAATTCTTGTACTTCCAGAGGAGAGCTCTAAATCACCAAACATTAAATCAAAAGACTCTGAAATTTTTGGATTGGATTTGCTTTCCTTAACGTAAAATGGTTTAGGTCCAAGTGGCCAATCTTTGATAAAATAAAACCCATCCAATCCAATTTTTTTAAGATTTGAAGGATAAAGATCATCGCCCCACTCTACCTTGGCTTCAGCTTTTTGCATTTTTTCTACTAGCTCATCATAAGAATATCTTGGAATAGTATCAGGAGTTGCTGGAATAATAAATTCCGTATCAAGGGTTTCTTGCGCATATTTTTTTACAGTGTCTACTGATATTTTGATAATGTCTTCTATTCTGTTCATAATGTCAGTATAATCTACAAAAGCTTCTTCCAAGTCTATAGAAATTGCTTCTGCTAAATGTCTATTTGTTCTAGAAGGCTCTGCTCTAAAAATTGGGGCAATTTCAAATACTTTTTCAAAACTCATTGTGAGCTGTTCTTTGTACAATTGGGGACTCTGAGCTAAAAAGGCCTCTTTGTTATAATAAAAAATTGGAAATAATGCAGAACCCCCTTCTGTTGCAGTGGCAATCATTTTAGGCGTATTAATTTCCAAAAAATTTTGTTTGTTAAAATAATTTCTAATTGAGTATAATACCTGACTTCTTACATTGAAAATATCTTGCAACACTTTACGCCTTAAATCAATAGGCCTAACCTCTAATCTTGTTTCTATATTTTTTACAGTTTTTGCTAGGGGTTCAAAAGGTGGAATTTTTTGGACTTCAGAGAACACCCTGAGTTCAGAGGGAACTATCTCAAATCCTTTAGGCGATTTTTCAGATGACTTTACTTTACCAGATATGGCAATGGAAGAATGTGCTTTTAATGAAGACAGTTTTTCTCTAACTTCATCCGGGCAATCCCCTTTTTTTGCCACAATTGGAATTTCTCCATTTTTATCTTTAATCGTTAGAAAACTAATGTTACCATGTCCCCTAACAGTCAAAACCCATCCCATAACAGTAACGTCTATTCCATCTTTTGAAGAATCTAATTCGTCAGAATAGTGAGATCTACGTAAACTTCCAAGCTCTGTTTCTATCATAATTTAACTAATTTGGCTATTTCATGGTGTAATTAATTTTCCTCTAAAACATTTATCATTGAAAAGAATTTGAGATCAATACATGGCCCTGACCAATAAAGAAAAAATAATTGCCATCATATCAAATGGAATAGTGGTTTACTCCCTCTATGAAGAACGAGGTAATCTACCAGAAAACACCACACTGTTTGATTTTATTTTAAAGGCAATTCCTGAAGATATAAAATCAGAATTGACTCCAGAATTAATTGATGAGGTATTTGTATACGTTTCATCCGCACATAGTTCATAAAGTCGGAAATTTAAGATAACACACACATTGACAGCAATTGCTACATTAGGCTCACATTGTGCTTTACAGGTTCTAAAAGGAGCTAAAGATGAAGGCATCAAGACAATACTTGTTTGTGAGAAAAAAAGAGAGAAACTTTACCGAAGGTTTCCCTTTATTGATGAATTAATTTTGGTAGATTCTTTTGTTGAAGTTTTAGACCAAAAATCTCAAAAATCTTTAGAGCAAAGCAATGCAATTATCATTCCTCATGGAACTTTGATTGCCCAGATGAGTTCTGAGCAAATTGAGTCAATAAAAACTCCAATTTTTGGAAACAAATGGATTCTTAGATGGGAATCAGATAGAGAAAAGAAAGAAGAATTGATGAGAGAGGCAAAACTTCCAATGCCAAAAAAAGTATCCAATCCTAATGAGATAAACAATCTTGTAATTGTGAAAAGACAAGGAGCAGCAGGCGGTAAAGGCTACTTTATTGCAACGAGTGAAGAGGACTATAATAAAAAAAGAACCGAATTGATTAATCAAGGGATAATTTCTAAAGACGAATCACTCTACATCCAAGAATATGCTGCAGGTGTTTTGGCATACTTGCAATTTTTTTATTCCCCAATTAAAGAAGAACTTGAATTTTTTGGTGCTGATCAAAGACATGAATCAGACATAGAGGGACTGGCACGAATTCCAGCGGAACAACAAATGAAAAATAACAAAGTTCCTTCATTTAACGTAATTGGGAACAGTCCACTAGTTCTAAGAGAATCCCTTTTAGACGAAGTTTATACGATGGGCGAGAATTTTGTGGAAGCAGCAAAACGAACGGTTGCTCCTGGTATGAATGGACCATTTTGTATTGAAGGAGTATATGATGAAAATGCCAAATTCACGTCTTTTGAATTTTCAGCCCGTATAGTTGCAGGAACTAACATCTACATGGATGGATCTCCTTACTATTCTCTCTTGTATAATGAACCTATGAGTATGGGAAAAAGAATAGCACGCGAAATAAAAAATGCTGGGGAAACAAACCAGATGGATAAAATTACAACCTAAATAAAATAGAAATAATTTCATTCAATTAAAAGATCAACCATTAGAGTTTTTTTAATTTATTTTGCCTTAACTTCCATCCCATGTTGAGATTTTACAATATATTTATCTCGAATCTTTACGCTAACCCAGTCAATAATCAAAACTGCAACCAATACTACTATCATAAATACTGCAGCTTTCCCATATTCAAAGAATTTTATATAATTGATAATGTAAAATCCAATTCCTCCAGCTCCAACTAAACCCAAAATACTTGTTTGCCTCACATTATAATCAAACATGTAAAGCATTTGGCTTAGAAGATGGGGGGCAGATTCAGGTAATACAACATAACGAATTAGTTGCCATTTTGATACGCCAATAGAACTTACTGCATCCATAGGATCTGAATCAATTGTCTCAATTGCCTCATATTGCAATTTGGTTACAAATCCTACTGTATACATGATAATCGCCAAAACGCCTGCAAATGGACCTAGCCCTACCATTATTACAAATAAAATTGCCCACAAAATTGATGGAAATGTTCGAATTGCGGCCAAAATTGCTCTAACTGGTCCATAAACATACTTGCTGTTCAGATTACGAGCGGCAAACATACTAAGAGGTAAAGAAATCGCAACTCCCACAATAGTACCGATAAACGCCATTTGGATGGTTTCAAACATGGACCAAAATGCTGTCCCAAAAAGTCCTACATCTACTTCAGTCATCTCTTCTGCAACGATGGCAAGGTTTGGAAGACCCTCAATGAATTCAATAGGATTTACCTCAACATTGTAAGAAGCTGCTACAAGAAGAGCAATGATGATTCCAATTATAAGATTATTTTTTTGGTTCATCTGAATACATCTCCATAATTTCGTTGGTTGAAAGGTCACCTGTTTGAAAATCAACTATTTTATCACCTTCAACCCCAATTTCCAAAATTTTCTCACCATCTTTAATCACTGCAACTCGATTGGCATACTGTAATGCTAATTGCATGTCATGATGAACCATTATGGCAGTAAGATTCATTCTCTTTTGAGCATCTGCAATTAAATTCATAATTTCTTTTGCCGTAACATGATCTAGTTCGGAAACAATTTCATCTGCAAGTAATATTGTGGGTTTTTGCATTAAGGCCCTAGCAATGGCAACTCTCCTTTTTTCGCCGCCGCTTAGCATGTAGGTTTTTCTTTCTTCTTTTCCAGACAATCCTACAAGTTTTAGAATTTTTTTTGCCTCCTGAATCTCTTCTTCAGGAAATATTTTTAACAAAGATTGGATTTTTTTTAGCCTAGGTAATGCCCCTATCAAAGTGTTCTCCAACACTGTGATATTTTTAATTAACCCCAAACTTTGAGGAATATATCCAATTTTATGCATTATTAATTTGAATTTTTTATCACTCATGTTTGGTTTTTGGTAGTCAATTTTGACAGTTCCCTTGCTTGGGGACATCATACCATTCATTATTTTAAGCAAGGTTGATTTTCCAGAACCCGATTGACCAACAATAGCATAATTTGTTCCTCTGTCAATAGAGAGATTGATTCCCTTCAGCACAAAACTTTTTGAATCATACGAAGTCCACACCTCATTCATCTGAATTATTTTTTGTGTTGAGATTTTTGAAAAAGAGGTAGAATCAATCATCTGGATTAGTTCCATTCCCAGATTACCGTTTTTATTTGCTCTTGTTTGATGCGTCTAAGATTTTTTGGTCGAGCCCTGTCAATGTGTCAATGAATGTTCCAAATTCTCCAATATGCATAGTCGTTGTTGTCGGAACCAATGCCTCAGCACCGTAGAGATTTTTCAAAATCTCGTTATTCTCATCATAATTAAGTTCGATTAATGCGCTTACCAGGGCATTCTTTGTAGAATCAGAGATATTCGCATTAACCATGAATACATGAGATGGTACTGGTCCAATGGTAGTTACTGCACGCAATTTTGCCTGATCTGATGGCTCCAAATATTGCTGTGGGGCTATATCAGAACCAAATGCAACATCAACATTGTCATTTAGAAGTAATTCCAAAGCTGCCTTGTAACCACCTGCAAATGTATAACTTTCAAAGTTCTTAGCCAAGGCAGACTCCAAAGCTACAATATCATTTCCTTCAATTGTAATATGGCCATCTGTTACCAACGTCCCCATGGGCCTGACAAAACCAGAAGAACCAGTAATACTAGTGAAAGCTACTCTTTTTCCAACCGTATCCTGAAGGGTATGAATAGAGTCGTTTTCAGCAAGTGTCCATACAGTTGCTTGGTAGTTTACCTTACCTGCGACAAGCTCTGCTAAAACAGCTTCTGCCCCAGTTCTTTGATGAGTAATCCATGCAGGTCCTGTATCCATGAAGGCCGCATCAATGTGACCAAAGCGCATTCCTTCAATTATGGTTTCATAATCTGTAGGTACCACAATTTCAACATCAACACCTAATTTATTTTCTAGAAATTGTTCTAGTGCTTGAGCTTTTGGTGTTAATTCATCTGCTTTTTCTACTGGAATAAATCCTATAGTTAATGTATCAACATCAAGTGAATTATCGACAGATGAGACATCAATAACGCCGTTTTCAATTAGGAATTCAATTCCGTTAAGAAAAGTCTGATCATCAACACTCCCTTCTGCCCACCACGCAGCATTGTTTTTGATCCAATCAGGAATTAAACTTTGAGCTTCTGCATTTTGCGTAAATGAAAAAGTGGCAGCACTAATTACTGTAATTGTTGCCATTATTAGAAAAATAAATTTTTGTTTCATGTACTGAAAGTCTTAGGTTTACCTAAGATATTTAAATTTGATTTTCATTCTACGTTTACATTCCAAGGATATAGAATGAGATAGCTATACATTAAAAATCAAAATAAGAAATTTAAGACCTTTTGTTGGGGTATAGGTGTAAAATTGGTTCAGTGTCATTTAAGGTAATTTGGACTTTTCCTATTCTGCTTCGATATTTTTTTATTTTTTTTCCTTCGTTTGAAAAAATAAATCTGTGTACTTCAACTAGTGCAAGATCTTCTAGTGAGGACAAAGTTTTGTAAACAGTAGACAAGGAAAATTTTAACTCGTCAGCAATTTGAGTTGCATCTTTTGATTCGTTTTTTACAGAGAATAAAACTGCTCTAGTACAAACATTACTTAGTGATTCAATTATTTTTTGAGTCACATCAAACTCACTGAGTTGAATAATATTAGATAGGGCCATAAATTTCACTTATTGGATACCAAGTTTAGAACTGGTTCAGGTTTTCTAATGGAAATTTCTGCCTTGCTTATTCTACTTTTATAGACTTTGTATTTACGACCTTTATCTGAGAGCATCCATTTTTCAATTTCTAAAAGAGTTAGTTCTTCAAGATCTCCTAATTTTTTATAAACACTGCTAAGAGGAATTTTGAGTTTCTCTGAAAGTTCAGTAGCTGTTTTTCCTTTTTTAATAACCGAGAATAAAATAGCCCGAGATTCTGCATCAGCAAGTGCTTCAATAACTTTTTGAGTAATATCATATTTTTTTAGTTGTGGCAAAGTTACTCTTCTTGTCAAGTAATTCCAAAATTACTCTAGAGTTATTTAAACGACATGGTTTGGTTCTCATTCCAGAGATTAAGAATGATTAATTAAATGAAGGAACTTCCTTATTTGGTTTAAAACGATTCCATAAAATACCTAGAATTAAACCTACAGCAACCCAATAAGTGGAAACCCCTAGGATGGACATAATCCTAAATCCATTAACCAAATCCATAGGTGCTGTAATCTCATCAGGATTTTCAGGCATGGCAACAAAAATTATAGAAATAAAAATTGCATACCACATTAAAGCTAAAAGTTTTTTGTTTCCTTTGAGGATAGTTGATAATTTATAAAATCCCACAGCCGCAAAACCAGAAATTGCAATAAATGAAAGATATAAGATGGCTCTCAAAACAACTGTCTCACCATCACCGACTGTTGGAGGATTTGCAGGATACTTTAAAAATGGAATAAAGTAAATTGTTAACCACATGATACCTGCAAGAATCAAAGCCTTCTTGATATTATCATTTCCAGGTAAGGAATTTCTGGAAAGAGCAAATACAATTCCAAACAATGCCCCCATGGATGTTCCCAAGATAACACCAGCTAAAAGCTGTCCACCTTTTTGCCAAACTCTGTATCCTTCATATTCAACCCAAAATTCTAAAGTATCATCTTCTTCCCCTGAAGCAAACAAGTTTTGGTTTTCGATCCCAATGGCCTGATCAAGATAAGGTTCAACTAGCACAAGATTAGCTGAGCCATGAACTAGTCCAGCAAGTGCACCTGCAATTAGAACAATTATTATAAAAATAGAAGTTTTCATGAAATTAACTCCTAATGACAAGGAAACCCAGCGGCATGTCTCATGTCATGGGTAAGTTCATGGATGTATAGATCTTCAAAAGCTTGCTCTCCAAATGCAATGCTAAAGATGTGTCCTTGGTCAAATCCAACTACAAATAATCCAACTGCAAAAATTAGAGCTAACGCCACAATTGCTATTATAGGAACTCCACTTTGGGACAAGTTGATTTGTCTTGATTGAGACATGACGGTATTCTTGAAAAAATGTATTTAAGTCCTTGGATAATTTATCCAATTTAAATATACTAGGGACAAAAAATCATCTTGCGACAACTCAATAAGCTATTGATAATTCCCATAGTGATTGGAATTTTAACTGGAGCATTTATGGCATTTTATCCAGAACCGGAACAAAATACCGAGCTATTAACCAAAACCAAATTAATTCAAGACGGATCTCCAATTCTAGGAGATCCATCAGCGCCCATTACGATTTTGGAATGGGGAGATTACCAATGCACGTTTTGTTACAAATTTCACGAAACGACTTTAGAGAAATTAGATCTAGATTTTATTCAAAAAGGTAAAGTAAATCTAGTTTTCAAGGACTTTCCATTAAATGGGCCTGATTCTATTCTGGGGGCAGAAGCATCATACTGCGCCCAAGATCAAGGAAAGTATTGGCAATATCATAATGAATTGTACAAAAATTGGGCAGGTGAAAAAACTGGCTGGATTACAAGATGGTCCCTTAATGCGTTTGGCACAACGGTAGGATTGGATTTAGATAAATTTAACCAATGTCTTGATGAACACAAATATCAAGACAAGGTAAATCGATTGTATCAACTTGGAAAAGATATCGGTATTGATTCTACTCCATCGTTTTTAATTTTCAATGGTGAAAAAATTATTAAAATAAGAGGCAACCAACCGTTAGAAACATTTCTAAGAACAATAGATGAATTATAAAATCAAAATACCCGAATAAAAAATTGACCAAACTTAATATTCGCATAGTTAGGAGAAGTTGCAAATGCCAAAGATTGTCATCGAAAAACAAGATTCAGTTAAACTGTACAAAATTAGAAAAACTCTTGATGAATTAACTGATAAATCAGGTCATGGAACAGAATTAATTACAGTATACATTCCAAAAGGAAAACAACTTCACGAAATAATCAATACTCTAAGAGTAGAACAAGGAACTGCCGATAACATAAAATCAGATTTTACTCGAGGGCATGTTGTAGATTCTTTAGGTAAAGTCATTCAAAGGTTAAGGCTATACAAAAAAACACCAGAGAAAGGATTAGTAATTTTTTGTGGCGCACTCCCCCCAGAAGGAGGAGGCCCATTGGGAAATGAAGTTGTTACAATTTACGAATTGGAACCTCCCAAGGATTTGAAACAGTATCTTTACAGATGTGATGATCATTTTCATGTAGATATTCTCAAAAATATGCTAAAAGATGATAATTTAATTGGCTTTATTGCAATTGATGCTAAAGATTGTGGATGGGGACTTTTGCATAATGAAAAAATTGAAGTTCTCTCTCAGACAGGTTCAGGCGTTGCGGGAAAACATAGACAGGGAGGTCAATCAGCAAAAAGATTTCAGAGATTAAGAGAAATGGAATTGACATATTTTTACAATAGGGTAGCTGAGACATCAAGAGAATATTTTATTGATATTTATCCAGTTAAAGGACTAATTATTTCAGGACCAGGACCTACCAAAGAGGACTTTATCAATGGAAATTATTTGGAATATAGACTACAAAACATGATCATAAATACAATAGATGCATCATATGCTGGTGCTGAAGGAATTAGAGAGGCGTTTGCTAAATCTGCAGATATTTTATCCGACTTCAGAATGGTAGAAGAAAAAAAACTAGTTGAAGACTTATTCAGACACATTAATTCAAATTCTGGACGTGGCGCATATGGATTAAAAGACATAATTGGATTTTTACAAAATAACGTAGTTGATACTTTGATCATTACAGATGATACAAACTTACATAGAGTAGAAGGAAAATGTAAAAGATGTCAACATATTCAAGAAGAGATTATTGAACGACCTTTAGTTATTCCAAAAAAGACCCAATTTACAAATAATCCTTGTCCCAGTTGTAACGCTATGGAAGTTGAAGTGAGTGAAAGAGATATCGTAGATTACCTAGCATTAATTGCTGTAAAGATGGGAAGTAAAATCGAAGTAATTTCTGGTTCTGCAGAATACGGAAACATGTTATCCAGCCTTGGTAAAGTCGGAGCAATTCTTCGTTATAATCCTGGACATGCTAAGTAATTGATTTTTTAATATTTTCGGCAAGTTTTGATAATTCTGAATTATCTTCAATTGAACGTTTGGTCCAAATTGTTCCCTTGTGATTATATCTTGGGATAATGTGAATGTGAACATGAGGAATTATTTGTTTTGCGGCTCTTCCATTATTTTGACCTAAACTAAAAGCGTCAGCTCCTGTAGCATCCAAAACACCTTGTGCTATTTTTGGCACAATTGAAAAAATTTTACCTACTGCACTAGATTTCATATCAGTTATTTTTTCATGATGTTCTCGTGGAATAACCAAACAATGACCAGTATCAATTGGATACTTGTCTAAGATAGAGATATGGAGATCATCCTCATAGATGAAATGAGCATCCCTTTTACCCGTCAGAATGTCACAAAAAATACAATTCATAATAGAATATCGATTCTTGATTTTATTTATTGTTTAATCGTCAAAGAGTTAATTAGGGTAATTTTCAAAATTTTTACATCACATGGGCCGAAAAGAGAGAAGAGAGCGAGAAGAAAAGCGAGAAAACTATGCCTCACAAAGATCCACCGAAAAAAGAAAACAAAACCTAATTGCAATTGGGGTTTTGGCAGTTATTGTCGTAATTGTAGGATATGCGGTTTACGTTTTTGTAAACATGGATCAAAGCGCTGTTCCAGGTGGACCAGAAAATGTTGGAGCATTGGGCAGTGAACACTCTCATACCGGAATTTTAGTTTCAATCTTTGGGGATGTGTTTGACTTTTCTGCACCTGCGTATCAAATCAAATCTGCTTGGATTCACTTTGAAGGAAATGATGGCACAACAGTTCACAAGCATGCTACAGGAGTTACTATGGGGTATTTGTTTGAGACACTAAATATTGGTTTAACAGATGAATGCTACGAATTTCCCGATAGGTCAAGAAGCTTTTGTAGCAAGGATGAAAACACATTAAAATTCTATATCAATGGTGAAAAAGTCAGCAGTATTATTGACTATGAATCCAAAGATGACGATAAAATTCTTATTTCATTTGGTTCAGAGACTCCAGAAGAGATTGAATCTCAAATACTGAAGTTAGAATTACAAGAACTTAAAAAATTAGGTTAGGTTATTTTCAACTATTAATTATTTCTATTCTATTGTTCACCTGTTGTAAACTCTGCAGTGTTATCAAAAAACATGTAATAACCACACTTTACACATTTTAAAACCGTCAATTCAGTAGTAAGAAAGTCCTTATCTTCACATTGTCCACTTAGCTTTACATTTTTTCCCAATATCTCAGCTTTATTACTTTGACATACAGGGCATGCCAGAGATTTATTTTGCATTAGATGTATTTGGAACATTTAGAATTTAAACGCTTAATGTTAAACCTCAGATTGTGTAATTCAAATGATAATTTCAAAAATGTTGACAAAAGTTTAGACCTTATCACTAATTTTGAAGTGTTAACGAGTTTATCGACTGTCAGTAAAAAGGACTTTAAAATACCTAAGGTGATGATACAATTATGGTTTTCTTGATTATTACCATCTAGCTTGCACTTTGGATTCTTCAATGATCTTTTTAGCAATTTCTTCTTGGTCTAACATTGTTGCTCTCATTTCTAAAGTAATTCGTTCACTGGATTCTGGTAATACATATGCAAAAATTTCAGGGGTTTGGGAAATATATTCACTTGAATCAAACAATTGAGTTGCTCGTTTTTGCTCATATTCAATTATTCCACCAAATCCAGAGTGTAATCTCGTGTAGGGGTTTCCAGCATCTTGGAATCGCTCAAATGAGTAGTTTATCTGTTGGAACGAACCAAAGATATTCCTCTCAAACATTCTTCCGTCTTCAGTCACCCAATAGGGACTATACTTTGCAGTCTGTGTTACTTTTACCAGTCCTTCATTTCTTACCGTAGATGGAATCATTTCAGTAAGCATGGGATTCAGTGAGTCTCCCACAATATCTATTCCTTCATTAAGATATGTAATTTGATATCTGTTTTTGTAGTCAATTGCCTTTATTGCCATCACTTTGTCCTGTAACGATTCTAGAAATACTCCAGATACTTTTGTGACATCACATCTTTCTTCAAGGTCTGATTCTTGGCATTTTATTTTCTTATGTGTCACAGATATCGTTTCTTTATCAATCACATTTGATTTTTGAACGGCTCTTATCTCTTCAATATCCCCAGTAATTCCATACCAAACCTCCACACCAAGTTCTGCTAGATGAGCTTCTCCTACGTTTGGAATGCCAAAGAGAAATTCTTGTACTTGTAATCCTTTACTAGCATAAATTTTTGCTTCAAATGAATTTACTGCTCCAATGTTTACTGTTTGTTGTGCAAATGGTGTGTGATGGTTGTCATGTATGGTAAATGATTGGTCATTGATTCTGAATCCATTATCTACAATCGTCTCAAAGGTTTCATGGCTTAGGCCAAATGTTGGTCTTGTGAGGTGCTCATTTCCTCCGCTGCCGTTCTTATCTAAGGCTGACAATGGATTTTGTAATGCAAGCCCTCGAGAAAAGGCCTCAACTAACAATCTTGATACTTCATCTGTATCATCAAAACTCCCATCTGAAAGTTCCGCCATAAAATTATTAAATTTATTTTCTCCTAAATCAAACTGGTCACCAAATGATCGATCTGCTTCAAGAAGATCCACTACAATACAAAAAATGTCTGGAATAGGACAAAAATCAATTCCCCTAAATTCTTCCTCAAACATTCCATCAACAGGAGCACTTGGTTCTACTTTTTCTTTTTTACTTAATTTCTCTCCAAGGGGATCAATTACAAACAATGAAGTCAACTGGCCATTAAACATGATATTTGCTGGAAGAAAATCATGTGCTGTTCTCATTGCCAAATTATGTAATGGAGATACTTCTCCCTCTTGTGGGGAAGGAAATTTCATATGAAATGACTCCTCAAATGCCTTTTCGAGTTGTTTATGATAAAACTTGACAGTTTTTTCATATGCCTGCTGACCCCCATGGTTTTCAGCCCATTGTAGGTATTTTTCTCCAACTTCAGCACTAGCCGTTGATATCATTATATTTTCAACACTTCTTTTCTCACCACCATTTGCAATGGTTATATCATCATACAGAGCACAGCCTTCTATTTCTTCAAGGGATTTTTCAAAATCACATATGCCCCCTTGTGGATTAAACAAAACAGTGCTCAAGTCAAGTTTTCCATTTTCGTTATCTACTGCACAGCTTGCATCCTTACATTCATCACCACCTCTATCAACATTAAAAAAATCATGTGCTGCAAGTTGTAAATAACCCAGATGAATTAATTTGGTGGTGTTGTTTTGGTTCTCTGCAAATGCTTTTCCTGATACAAATATTCCTGTACTAAGTAACATTACAGAAATAATAATGATCGCAAATGTCTTTCCGCTATTGCCCAATTAAAAATGAATAATTTATGCAATTATTAAATATGTTTATCTGTCTTTTTATTTTTGTTACAATTAATCTTTGGATAATTTTGCAATTTAATTGATTAAAAATTTTCATTTTTCCAAAAAAATAACTTCAAAGTTCAGGAGATTTGGATATTTTTTTAAATATTATGTTCATAAATTATAGAAATATGGGGAAAAGAATTTGCATAGTTATTGATGATGATATGGATAAAAAATTAAGATTAATTCAAGCAAAAGCCATTCAAAACACATCCAGTTCAGTAAGCTATTCTAGGATAATTAACGAAACATTACGAAATAAACTCAAATAATTCAATTCTCATCCTTCAAAAAAAAGGTGGTGGAAGATATATTCACTAAGCAAAGCAGTCGTGAGCTTTTAATTGTTCAAACTGTTGAACTGCACTGTCTATATCGCCGCGATCATATGCCCTTTCAAAATTTTCTTGGAAGGCATTACATTCTTCACCGCCCACTCCTGTACATGCCGCTAAGAAGGCATTAAGCACGGCTTGAAATCTTTTTTCATTACCTGAATTGAATGCAATTATGAGTTGTTCATTGATTGCATCGCATTCCGCATTGTTTTCATGGTCAGCATATGCAACTGGTGCAATTGATCCACTAATCATTATTGCTGCAAAAATTGGTATTGCAAACAATCCGAGTGTTTTTGTTTTCATTGACTATCGGATAGAATATGTAGAATATATTTATTACATAACTTATGAATATAAGGAAACCATAAACCCATGGTATTCACTAAACAATTAATCCAAGAATAAAGTATAAGATCTTTATTTCACTTGCCCGATTGTATTAGGTTGAAATAATTATTCTTTTAAAGATTGATGCATGTAACTCTCAAAATATTACAAAAGATCGAAAAAACAACAGAACTTTATTTTTTGGTAGAAAAACTATTTGTAAATTTAATATCCTTCCCAAAAAATAATCTCAAAATTTAGTCTAAATGAATGGTTTGACAATATGTTTAGAGTCTAAAACCGAAAATTCTTGCGAAATCATCTTTTTGTCTAACACAACTATTGATAAATTCGTCATATTGTTGTTCTTCATCAAATTCAGGAACTAATCCGTTAATTTCTATTTCTGCTTGTTTAATTTGTTTTAAAAGATACTTGAATTGTTTTTCTGCTAAACTTCTAGCACTCAATTAGAATCTAAGAATTATGGACTTAAGCATATTGCTGACTTTCATCAGTTCTACAATCTTCACACGGACAATGCCAATGACACTGAAGATTCTCTCGTTTTTTCAATTCCTTTTTCTTTTGTGCCATGATTACAATCTAAAAATTCTGAACTTAAGCGTATTGGAGTTTAGAATCTATTTTTTCCATTCTCATCCTTCCCAAAAAATAATTTCAAAAAGGTCTAAATTATAGCGATTTGTAAATTTGCTGTCATGGAAATTTCTAGCAGAAATGTTGTCAGTGGAACAGCTCGTGCGCCACACAGAGCAATGTACAAAGCTATGGGATTAACTGATTCTGATTTAGATAAACCATTTGTGGGTGTATGTCACACAGGAAATGAAGCAACTCCATGTAATATTCATCTGCCTCAATTGGCACTAAAAGCAAAACAAGGTGTAATTGATGGCGGTGCAACTCCTAGAGAATTTTCAACTATTGCAGTTAGCGATGGGATTGCAATGGGACATGAAGGAATGAAATCATCTCTTGTGTCTCGAGAAGTAATTGCGGATTCTATTGAGTTAATGGTTAGGGCTCATCAATATGATGCCCTAGTAGGAATAGCTGGTTGTGACAAAAGCCTTCCAGGAACTATGATGGCAATGGCTCGATTAAATTTACCTTCAATTTTTGTTTACGGGGGAACAATCATGCCAGGAATATTAAATGGTAAAGAATTGACTGTAGTTGATGTTTATGAAGCAGTTGGGGCATATGATGCTGGGAAATTATCCTTAGAAGGGCTAAAAGAAATTGAAAACACTGCATGTCCTAATGCGGGATCTTGTGGAGGAATGTTTACAGCAAATACAATGGCATCTATTTCAGAGGCAATCGGCCTTGCTTTACCAGGTAGCGCTAGTCCCCCGGCTGAAGACGACAGAAGAGACAAAATAGTTTACGAAACTGGAAAAGCATGTGTTAGTTTACTAGAGCAAAATATTAAACCGAATCAAATTTTAACTTTTGAAGCATTTGAAAACGCCATTACAATGCTAAATGCAGTAGGAGGTTCAACCAATGGAATCCTCCATCTGTTGGCCTTATCAAGTGAAGTTGGAATAAAATTAACTTATGATGACTTTGAAAGGGTAAGAAAGAAAACGCCCCATTTAGCAGATATGAAACCAGGAGGAAGTTATGTAATGAACTCACTTGATAAAATTGGCGGAATCCCATTTGTGTTAAAAAAATTAACTGATAAAGGTCTCATTCATGGAAATTGCATGACAGTTACTGGAAAAACAATAAAAGAAAATCTTGCATCAATGAATATTCCAGAGCCAGCCCAACAGATAGTTAGACCGGTTGATAATCCAATACACACAGTTGGGACTGCCGTAATCTTGAAAGGAAGTTTAGCTCCTGATGGCGCGGTAATCAAAACAGCTGGTGTGGAAATGACCAAATTTACCGGTAAAGCTCAAGTGTTTGACCGAGAAGAGTATGCCTTTGATGCAGTTGCCAAAGGAGAGATAGAGGAAGGTCATGTAATCGTGATTAGATATGAGGGACCCAAAGGTGGTCCCGGCATGCGAGAGATGCTTGCTACAACTGCAGCACTAGTAGGCCAAGGGTTAGGAAAAAAAGTAGCAATGGTAACTGATGGACGATTCTCAGGAGGTACCCGAGGATTTATGGTAGGACATGTAGCCCCCGAGGCATATGTTGGTGGCCCTATTGCACTAGTAAAAAATGGTGATGAAATAACAATAGATACTGAAACTAATATCCTCGACCTTCATGTATCACCTGAAGAGTTAGAGAAACGAAGAAAAGAATGGAGTGCTCCAAAGCCCAATTATTTATCAGGGGCATTAGCTAAATACGCATCACTTGTAGGTTCTGCAGCTCAGGGTGCAATTACAACACCTAAATTTTAATTTCATTTAGTAATTTTTGCTTGAATTTTCTTAGAAAATGCCAATGATCCATTTGTTCACAAGCTTTATAGATCGGGGTTTAGATAAGAAAGTTAGAGATAACAGAAAAGAAAATAACATTTATGCTATTTGTTATCTACTAAAGATCTTCCATGCCTAAAACATCATAATATGCCCTTGGAATCATGCTCTGAGCCTTAAAAAAGACATTGTTTATTGCCGTATCCAAAACATATGTTTTGGCCCAATCAGTCTCACTTCTAATTGAGCGGCCAAATCCTTGAAGGATTTTAGTTAAGGTTTGAGAAGTATACCAAAGAGGAAATTTTTCCATTTTTGCCTTTACCCGTTTTTCAGTATAATTTGGATAGGGAACCTTTGCGATAATTTGAAATCTTGATAGTTCATCTTTCAAATCTACCCCCTCCCAAAGTGAAGAAGAAAGTAAAACACTTGTTGGATCTTGGGAATGTTCAGAAATTATTTCATCCTGAGTTTTACCATCTTTATTTTGGCTGTGACAAATTCTCACCCGTTTTGCATTTTGTGGGGAAAGACATCTAAGAATTTTTTGGCAGCGGGAAATCGATGAAGTAAGGATAAGCCCCCTTTCTTGAGAGTGCTCATTTAAAATTCTGTCAATATTTTGTATCACCTCTAATTCATCCGACTCTGTAGAACCATAACTTAGTCGTTTAATATTTAACAAATCAATTGACCTGTTTTCTATTGGAAAAGGGGATTTTGGTGTATCGATAAAGGCTACCTCATCTGAGTCCAAACCCATGTTCTGGCAGAAACTTTTATGATCAATTGTTGCAGACATGAAAATTTGAAATTCGGTATCAAAAAATGATTTAGAAAATTTCGATACATCTATTGGTTTTAATGAAATGTTTCTAAAATTACCATTAAAATCTTTTTGTGGTTCATTAACAATAAAATTATCTTTGTCTGTAAGGATATCGATTTTTGCTTGAGCTGCTCTGTCATATCTCCTCTCTAATTTATTAATTGAATCATAATCAGGATTTGTTTGAAAATCTCGTTCTTCTTTTTTTTCTTTAATTTTTTTTGCATAAGAGTACGCCATATCATCAGTTAGTTGAATCATTGAATCTAAATCAGAAAAATTGTATCGCTCTGCGCTTAAATCGCACTCTTCTATTTGGCCACTGAAAATATCAAAACCCACAAATTGAATAATTTGGTCTTCAATTTTATGGGCTTCATCAAAAATGGTGATTTTCCGGTCTAGATAATCCTCAAACATTTTTTTGTTAAATTTCATAATTTGAAAATATGCATGGTAATTCCAAAGAGAGTGCTTTGAGACAAGAGCTTCATATTTTTGAAGGTAGTAATGACAGGAATTTTCTTCATGCCTGTTTTCTTCTACTTGTTTAATTTTGGGCTTAAATTTGCAGATTTCAGTTATTTCTTTACCATTTTTAATGATTTTTTCTATGCATTGTCCTTTATCACAGGTCAATCCCCACCTCATGGCCCTTCTAGAATTGTTTACCTTTTCAGATTCCATTAATTTTAAGCATGGGAAATTTTGTTTGCCTTTTACAGGTTTGAGAAATGGAAGGTCTTTGATATATTGATCTTGAAGATGCTTAGTCGCAGTAATTGTAAATGAGCTATCAAAATAGCTAGAAACCGTCGCACCAATTAATGATTTACCTACACCTGTTGGCGCACATAAAATTAGTTTTTTATATCCTGATTTAAGACTCTCGTCAATTTCTGATAGGATTGACTTTTGAATTCCTCTCGGGGAAAATTTTTTTGGAAAATATTCTAAAAGAGACAGGATTTAGCATTGATTTTATTGATATTAAAATCATAGAGTTCTTGGATTAAGAAAAGCAATTAAAAAAAGAATTAATAAGATCAGAAATTGTTCTATTGTAAAGTAGTTAAATTTCATGAAGTTTTTTAAATTCCATACCCATCAAACCAAAGATATTTTCTTAACATGTCACTGTATCTAGATTTTTTACATTTGTACTTACAATAATATCTGAACCGGCTTCCTGTTTTTTTACAATAAAGGTAAATTTCATATCTTTCATCTTAATTGCACCATCATCTATGGAAACAGTAAGCGAGTGATTTGAATTATCAAGGATCTCTAATGATTCATAAATTTGAAACACTTCCTTTCCCATACTTTCAACACAAATTCTATTAGATCCTTGTCTGATTCCTTCCACTATAGTTTTTGTTACAATTGGCACGTATCTTTCTACTCCATCGAAAAATTTTAGGGTATTTCAAATTTTTTGCTTGAAGCATTAATTTTAGTATTAAGCGAACCTAGCATGAGCTATTATTCTAAAGAGGAGGTTTTAAGATGTATGAGTATATGATTTGGATATTATAATTATTTATGGCTTTATTTGTACATTGATAGAACTATTGCAATGCCACTCACCGCAGCCTAACAAGATTTATACAAAATTTGAGAATATACATCAATGGCAAGTAAAGCAATGCTCTACATTGGTTTAGCAGTAGGCGTAATAGCAATGGGAGGGGCAATAGCATATGGTACATCAAACCAGCAAAATTATGTTGCAGAGGACGCAGTTTTTGCACCAGCAGCATCACAAGGATCAATTACATCAGATTCAGGAATGGGTGCAGAATTAAACAAAGAAAGATGGCATGAGGATCCCTTTGGGGATATTGCACAAAAAGTTAAGGATAACGCTGGAAAATAACCAAAATTCATGTCATATTTTCATTTTTTAAACATGTAAATGCCAATTTTAATGCATAACTAAGGGAAAATTATTTAATCTTTGAGCCCCCTACTAAAACTGTGCATCAATGTTATTACTGTGAACAAATTTTTGATTCGAAAGAAGACCTCTTTGATCATGTAGAAGTACATTCAGACGTAGAAAGAAACAGAGAAATTACAGAAAGGCAAAAAAAGGCAAAAAAAGGTTTTTAAAAATATTATTTCAAAAAATTCTCAATTTTAGACCTATTCTTCAACTAGAACACATATTCTAATTATTTGAAACTAAAAAAAATAGAGCAATTGAATGAAAAGTTCACATTCAGGAAAAGAAATAACAATTTAGGTTTTGTTTCTTATGGAATGGGTCGAAACCTTACTAAAAAAATCATGTGATAGAACCCTCACCAAAGGAGAGGTTTTGCATAGTCTTTTTCACATGATTGAAGTAAATGAAAATACCCTAAACCAAATTCAAGTGGATAAGCGGGATCATGGTCCCGAATTAGAAGAGTTAAAACAAACCGAAATAAACGATATTGATTTTCACATTAAATACTACAGAGGGCTGGTAAATTTCATAAACAATATTTCTTAAACCAAAATTTTATAGAAATCAAAAAAAATGTTCATGTCCTTAGTGAGATGAATTTTTTATCATATTCCTTTTGTTTATGCAAATTATGTCCAAATTCAGTTTCTTGATCATATTTGAACCTTTTTTGAGAAAAATCGTAAAAATATTTTTCTAATTCTTTTGCAATCATCACCCCTGAATCCTCACGAGCACATTGTTTTTGTCGTTCTTCATTTTGGCCTCTAGTAGGGAATTTTTTATCTTTTAATTCATTTTGAATTTTTTCTGTAAATATAGGCCTAAGAGATTCTGCAAGGTCAAAATGTCCTTGTTCGTGTTTTAAAAGTTCCAATGAAGCGTGTTTTTCTCGTACCCAAGAGAGATGTCGCAAGAATTGAGGAAATAATTTGATATCACTAATTAGAAAATAAATTGACCCATCAAATATTTCAGAGTGTACTTTCCAAGTATAATGATATTTAATTTGACTGGATGAATCCTCAAAAGAAGAAGAGTTGGATTCAGCCTTAAAATCTAACCAAGTTAGAAAGTAATCTTTTGACCATGAGATCATATCATCATTTTCCATGATTTGCTGAGAAATTTCTAAGAATAAAATTATTCATATATTTTATTTTAATTTTAGGCATGAAATTATCAGTGCTCTAAAATTTAATTTATCATTATTTGGGAAACGTAATTATAGAAAATACAATTAGAAATTATTTTCAAGATAGCATCCTATCTGACCCTCATTTGGGAAAAATAAAGTGTTGCCGTAATTAATGTAATTGTCAAGAAAAGTTTGAAGTGGCTGAAAAGGAAACTAGTCTTAATACCTTAAATCATGAATGGGTAAATACCAAGAAAAAATAAAATTTTTAAAAGGCCAAACAGATTAAAATTTTTGTAAAAATTTTTATTTTAAGAAACATTAAAAATTTTAATATAAAATTATAATTCATGATAAATTATAATAAATAATTTCAAAGAAATAGTTTAAGAAAACTCAAAACAAATGTATACCCCTAATAATTTAAATTATAATCGCTTGCCATCACGACCACTGAATTTTCCAAAAGAAAGTTATGTTCCAAATCCTAACCAAAAAAATTTTTATTTTCTAGGGATTCATTATATAACTGATGCTGTACTAGTTTGTCATCTCCCCAATTACCATTATGAAAAAAGTGACATTTTTCTATTTGGCCATTTTTCTCTCTGCCTTTACAGGTTATTATCAAGAGTATTTTGTTTCTTGTTGTATCAGAAAAATATTTCGTTCTCCAAATTTATAAAATAATTGTTTGACGGCAAAGAATTCTAGGATACGGTCGGTTAAGGCAAACGTATGAATGCCGTCAAACGTGATGACTCAAATCAATTTCTCATGATTAATTAAAAGAAATTGGATGTTTAATTTGAACAAATATCCCCAGAAAATAAAATTAAATTTTAAAAACTAAATTTCTAGGCATATAACATCAATTTTTTGATCCATTTTGATAAATTAAAAAAACATTGTTTATTTTATGAAATTTTGGAAATATACAACATTACCAAAATTTGGAGGCAAGGTTGTTTGCTTGTTTGGTGTCTTCACCGTATCCCCCAAAGGGACTGAAGCAAAAGAAGCATCAAACCTGCTTGCTTTCCTAATTTACAAATCTATGCTTTCAAAAGTAATATCCAAAATTCCGGGCCTAGATCCCCAAACATCCTAGTTATTATAACCATAAAAACCAGATAGTATCTGAAGTTCATGGTTAGAACAAATTCAAAATCAGGTGAAACTTGTGCCAGATGCGGAAAAAACGATATGGTGACTGATAACACTACTGGAGAAAGATTTTGCGCCAAATGTGGATTTGTAATATCTGAAAAGTCCCAAGAATCAGGTCCAGAATGGAGAGCATTTACACAAGATGAAAGTGGCAATAGGGCAAGGACAGGCGCTCCAACTTCGCTTACCATGCACGATATGGGCTTGGCAACTATCATCAATCCAATAAACAAAGATGCTTCAGGGAAACCTCTAACAGCATCTATGAAAAGTACGATTGAAAGATTAAGAACTTGGGACAGTAGAAGTCAAGTTCATGAACCAGTTGACCGAAATTTTAGACAGGCATTTAGTGAATTAAACCGACTCAAGGACAAACTAGCCATATCTGACTCTGTAATGGAAAAAGCAGCTTACATTTATCGCAAGGCTTTAGAAAAAGGATTGGTCAGAGGAAGATCAATTTCCGCCTTGATAGCAGCTGCTCTTTATGCTGCATGCAGAGATACTGAAACACCAAGAACCCTAAAAGATGTTGGAGAGGCAGGAAACATTAAACGAAAAGATATTGCAAGATGTTATAGATTATTAGTTAAAGAATTAGAATTAGTGATGCCAGTGGTTGACTCTGTTCAATGCGTTGCAAGAATTGCAAGCAGACTTGGGATTACAGAAAAGACAAAGCGTTATGCCACCAAAGTGCTAAAAATAGCACAAGAACATGAAGAATCAGCTGGAAAAGATCCAATGGGTTTGGCAGCAGCTGCCTTATACTTGTCGTGTGTAAAGAATGGCGAAGATATTACTCAAAGAGACATCGCAGAAGCTGCAAATGTTACTGAAGTAACCATAAGAAATAGGTACAAAGGTCTAAAAATAGACCAAAATATGGATTTGTAAATTAGCATAAAAATAATTCTTTTATGTTTCTGTAAATTAGGTAAATTTTTAGATTTAAATTAAAAAACAATTAATAATTATAAAATGATTTTTTGGCAGTTTTAATAATTTAATCGTAAATCATAAGATCTTTTTCTTCTAAAAGACTATGAAGAAGATTTACTGAACGATACACATCTTTTTCAGTTTTACCACCAGTGCAAACCAGTTTTCCTGATGAGAATACAAGAATTACGGTTTTAGGATCAAGCATTCGGTGAATAAGACCCGGGAATTGTTCTGGCTCATACATGCTTCGTGGTAAGGTTCTGGCTGCTTTTTCTAAATGAACTTTTCCTCCAAGATTTATTGAAGAGACAATATTTTGAACCGTAACAACTGCATTTTTTTTAATTTTAATTCCACCTTTCCTTAATTTCTGAACTACAGTGTTTACGGCTTTCACAGCCATTTCCTCAGATTTAGATCCAGTACAAACCATCTTGCCGGAAGTGAAAAGAAGAGTTGCAGTTTTAGGGGTCTTTAGTCTAAATACAGCTCCTGGAAATTGTTCTGGATGATATTCAACATCTGGAAATTTTTTAGTGATATCGTTAAGATCTAATTTTTGGTCAATTGTAGCAGAGGCCACCACATTAACAATGTCTATTAGAGGTTTGGTTTGAGTCATGATTTTTCAGTGGTAAACTCATGTAATTTATAACAATCATTCTGTTTTAGGCATAAAATGAGTATATTAGATAGAAAATGTGGAGCGATTAGATTCTATTGGGTTAATTTTGTACTAACACAATACTCTAGGCATAAAAACTAGATTCCTGTTGTACTGCATCATTTGTCTTTAAATTTCCATGTTTTCGTATTAGGGCCAAAACTAACCCTACTGTTTCAAGTATTTTATTTGCGGATTCAAGAAGTTGTTGTGGAGCGATATTTCCATATAATTTTCTGATGATTGATACGGATTTCATAGATTTTAGATTAGGTGAAATCATTACTGAAACATGAGGCAGTGATTTGGTTACAATATCAAATTCATTCATAAAATCATTTTGAAAATTATTTTTCATAAATGCTTGTTTAACATCATCTCCAAGTGTCATATGTAAAAATAGTTCTGTTGTATCAGTTCCTTTAAGATGAGCAATTCCAACACCTAATTTTGAGCCATTAAATTTCTCACAAATTAAAATCCAATCCAATTGAGGATTTGGAGGAAGTACCTTAGATGCAATAGCATTTTCATCCAAAATTTTTCTAATTTCTTCCAAAGTAGGCATGTTTACTTGCATAGATGAGGAGATTTAAAATGTATGTTATTTTGAAATTAAATTATTAGTTGGCCTAGCATTCCTAAAATACTAGGAAATAAAAATATAACAAATGGCATTTAATAGAAAATCATTTAAAAATTTTAAAAGTTTAAAACCTCAAACCACCGAAGAAAAAATTAAGGGTTTTGTTTTACGTAATTCAAAAAATGGGTATTATACCAAAGTCTCCACATTGTCATATAAATTTGAAATTTCAGAGGATAGAGTGTGGGGGATTGTTGGAGAATTACTGGATGAAGGATTAATTGAATCAATCCATGATCAAAAAAGTGGAGAAATGAAACTTTGTGAAACAGGTAAAATGTATGTCATAATGGATTTAGAGCAGAAAAGACAAAGAGAAAAATACAAAGAATCTAAAAAAACAAAAAAACCTCGATAAGAATTATTAATTTAGTTATGAATTGCACGATTGCATAAAATGTTTAGAAAATCTTATTTTTAGAAAAAAAGGAAAGAAGGGTTATCAAAAAATGATAAAATACATCTCAGTAGAATTTTAGAATCAATCCAAGGAAGGATAGATAAAAATTCAATTAAATTGGTTATGGATTTTATCTTTAAAACTAGAGTAAAGAAAAGAAGATTTTCAACTAATTTCGACTAATTTCAATAAAATTCCGGATAAATCCTTAGATATCTTTTCTCCAGGGACTTTTTTGGTCAAACATATCCAATTTCTTTAGATTTTGCCAAAAAAATGAATCTAAAATCAGATGAAAATAAAAAAGAAATTTTGCGAGAATATGTCTTGTTCCTAATTCTTTTAAGATTTGAAAAAGAATTAGGTAAAA
>DATKZR010000127.1:0-2700 GCA_035527875.1 Nitrosopumilaceae archaeon
GAAAAGATGCATGGTGGTTTTAGAGATGGAATTAGTCCAATACTCAATGAAGATGAACTAAAGATGATGCATTACTATGCAAGTCAAAGGTGGCAGACTAGAAAAAATATCGAACATAAATTGGGACATACCAAATATGCCATGGCAGAATATGACAAATTAAAACGAATTACATTTCCTATAAATGAAAAATATCTGATAATACTTACAGCTGAAATCAATAGCAATCATACAAACATAATTGACAAAGTTCTCAAATTATTACAGAATAACTCAAAGCTAGACTAATCTTCCAAAAAAATAATCTTCCCCTTGAAAATCTACAATACTATTATGTGAATTCAATATTCTGAATATCTGTGAAAAACATAATGATTTTCATATTTATCGTGGGTGCTTTTTCTCTTCCCCTGGCTTTTGCTGGGAATAATGATTCAGCAGAACTAGTCATTATTGTAAATACTGACTTACCTTCCTATGACAATGGTGATAGAGTTATAGTTTCAGGCGCTATTACAAATTTTGATTCTTCTATTCACGATAACATTGCATTGTCATATCGTTTGCTTGATCCTAGTGGAAATATTGTAAAGCTAGGTCAAATATTACCAAATCCACATGGCTTTTTTAATTTTGGTTTTGTGGCCGGTGGCTCTAATTTCAAGGAGAATGGAAATTATTCAATAGAGATAACATTTGATTCAGTTACTGAAGAGATTTCAATGCTATACATTGGAGGGGAATTTGAACCATCTATTCCCGGTCCAACATATAGTTCTCCTCAATTAAAGCCTGAATCAGAGGCTGATTCAAAGAGGCAATCAGATGCAACAGTATCAGTTATGATGGAAGGTGATTCTATTTTTTTTCTTGATTCTCCAAACCAAATAATTCGTGCAAAAGTGGATGTAAAAAATTATACTGCCTCAGATGGACGGTATTTTGTAGAGATTACACATGCTTCTACACAAAAACAGCTCAAAGATTTTGAGATACATCCAAGAAGTGTTGCTAGTAATTTATGGAGTGCTCAGATGAGTTATCCGATTCAAGTAGATAACATCAAAATTGGAGAAGACACACTATATGGAGAATATAGGATTAAAGTGACATCAGAATTTGGTTTACAAACTAGCAGTACATCATTTTATATTTTTGAATCATCAAGTGATGATATTTCTTTTATCTCTAGAATTCCTGATTGGATAAAAGACAACGCAGAATGGTGGGCACAAGGTGCAATTGGAGATTCGGATTTTGTCTCAGGAATACAGTTTCTCATCAAAGAAGGGATAGTGCAGATACCTGAAACTGAAAAGCCAACTTCAATAGAGTCCCAAGAAATTCCCTCTTGGATAAAAAACAACGCTGACTGGTGGTCTCAGGGATTAATCTCAGATGATGATTTTGTAAAAGGGATACAATATTTGATGGAAAAGGGAATAATCGTTGTTTAAGTAATTCTCATCCTTTCAAAAAATAATTTCAAAGACCTAGAGTAGGATTAATAAAATTGGTTGGTGTCTTGCTATATTTTACAAATTCATATAACGTTATTTCAAGTTAATAACAACAAGAATTGTTCAAAAATATCGCTGTTGCTATAATTACCCCCGTCCACACGAAAAAGTCCTTTGAGATGGGACTTGGATTAGCAAAAAAACTTGGCGCAAATTTGTCT
Organism: Nitrosopumilaceae archaeon; assembly: GCA_035527875.1. Classification (GTDB taxonomy): domain Archaea; phylum Thermoproteota; class Nitrososphaeria; order Nitrososphaerales; family Nitrosopumilaceae; genus Nitrosomaritimum. Next base: position 1,682 of record DATKZR010000127.1, read on the forward strand.
ATAATTGAATGTGTTTACAAAATACCTCCTAAATTTTATTTTTTTGAAACAAAATCGGACAAAAAAATTACAGAAAAACAAATTACAAAGATCAAAGAAGAATTGAAGAAATGGGAGGAATCGGCGTTAAAAGAAGGTCTAAAAATTAATACAAAACTTGCTTTAACGGATTCAATTGCTCACTGGGTTATTGACTATGTTAAAGAACACAAAATTGATTTGTTAGTGGTTGATTACCCTAAACTTTCAATGACTGAGGCCAATCATCATGATGATATTATTAACCAAATTCATCATAAGGCACACTGCCATGTTCTTACTATGAAGAACTAAAAATTGAAAGTCCTTCCAAAAAATAATTTAGGATCAAAATTTTAAATACCTAATTTGTTTGTTATGAAAAATTCCATTTATGAAATTAGAGGTTTGTTTTAATTATTAATTCCAGTAATATTTGGCATGGCTAAAAGAGTAACGATAATTTTAGATGATGATCTCCTAAAGAAATTGCATGAAATTCAAGCCAAACAAATCAAAGATTCTTCTAAATCTGTGAGTTTTTCTGCTGTTTTGAATGACACAGTGCGTAAAAGTCTAAAGAAACAATAGTATTCTCATTCTTCCCAAAAAATAATTTCAGAACTCAAGGAGGGTCTTGGTGTTTTGGTTCAAGACCATCTCTTAATAATTTCAAATCTCATGAGGGGCTTGGTAATTTACATTGAATTAATTTACAAAACAGCATTTCAAGATGATAATTTTGAACTTTATTGAAAAAACTATCTAGTAAAAAAAGATCTTCATTGTAGTCAGGCTTAAGAAAAGAATATGAAAATTTTGAAAACTTATCTTAATATATGTAATATTTTTTAGTTAAGCAAATGGAACAAGGCACAGTAAAATGGTTCAACACCACTAAAGGCTTTGGTTTTATCGAAAGAGAATCTGGTGATGATCTGTTTGTTCACAAAACAGATGTTGAAGGATTCATCAATGAAGGCGATAAAGTCGATTTCGAA
>DATKZR010000128.1:0-4567 GCA_035527875.1 Nitrosopumilaceae archaeon
TTTCAGCAAAGTCTACTGACTCGTTAAATGACTGGTTGATTGGGGAAAGTATTGTAGCGGAGAAGGTTTCAGCAAAGTCTACTGACTCGTTAAAACCAAAAGGAAAATCTTCAGCAAAAACAAATGGAATAGAAAAAACAAGAATTGAAAAAATTATGCCGACTGAAGTTGGTCGGAAAAATTTCAATTTATCTTAAGAAGTAACATCTATGTCCATCGATACTAAAACTCTATCATTAGGTAAAATTTCTTGTTCGGGATTGACTGAAAAATTATTAAAGAGTGTGTTGATCCCATCTGAACTTGAAACAGCAACCAAAAGAGGACAGCCCTGTTGAACTTGAGTACATTCAAGATCAATAAAATCGAAAACAGCTGTAATATTCCAACCAGTACATGGGACTCCTCCATCCAAATTGCACCCTTGGGGCATCAAAGAAATATTTCCTTGAACAGGGTCAGAAAGAACAGCTGCGCTAAAATTAGTTGATGTCCAAAGTCTTACATCATCTGCATTAAATACGCAGTCGTCATGTTCAAATGGAGTTGTGTCAAGACCAGTTATACAGGCAACTAGAAAATTCATTGTTTCGTTTGTCAATGAATTATGGCCTTCCCAGGTGTCTTTGGTTCCATCTTCATGAATAATTTCAACCAAAACATTTGCACCTACATCTACTGATTAAGAGAATAATGTAGGAGAATCTACACTTGTTTGCAAGCTTGTAAATGATAAAGTTCCTACAATTCCTCCAACAAATGCAACTGCAACAATAACACCAAATTTTAATTTGTTTTCCACGCCTAACAAATTAGTACCTATCTTTGTTTTAAGCATTTAGTTTGTAATTTCATATTGTTACAATTTCATAATTTATGATAAATATTTTTAAAATTATCATAATTTTATTGTAAATTTTATTTCTGATATTTTACTGCAATCTCTTGCCACTGCTTTACTTTCTCAAGTCAGTTTATAATCATTAACTGAAACTGAGTGAGCATTAAATTAATGTAATAAAATTTTGTCCCAGGCAACGAATTGTAACTAAGTTAGTTTGTGGACGTAACTTACAGTATTAAAAATCATTGACAAACTTCAATGTTTACACCGTTGCTTTTTAGCTGAGATTAGATAAATTGTTAAAATTTTGAAGAACTGTTAATTTGAAATTATTTTTTTGGAAAGGATGAGTTTAGTAATTTTAATTACGGTGCAAGATCATCTTTAAATAAATTACTAGTTTCATAACAATATTGAAATTCTTTTTATCAGTACCAATCTTGGCTAGTATTTTGATTTTAGGAGTCTTTGCAGTTGGATTGTCCTTTGATGATGCACAGGCAAAAAAGCCACAAGAGATATTCCAGGTTGGAGAGGAAAGTACAATCCAAATAAACAAAGGTACTGGTATCTGTACTAGTCAAGAAGAATCATGTGAAGTAGACAAGGTAAAAGCCAGATTCCATCTACTTACAACAGAAGCTGATGAAGACGAATCAAGAGGTATTGCACAAGGAGAGATTATACTTGCTGGAAACATAACAAGTGAACCCGTAACAGGTATTACTCTTAGAAACATGGGTCCACTTTCATATCATTACGATGCATTTGGAAGAGTACTGACAATGACTGGAAATTTTATGGATCAAAATAACAATATCTATGATTATGATGCACATGGCAATCTTTTAACAGGAAAAAACGACAAGGCCAAAATTAACCTCTCTATACAACTAGTGGGAGATAATGGGATAGTAATTGATGTGACTGGTGCAGGAATAATGGGCACTCCATGGCAAGATTAGGATAATCTCTTTTTTATTTTTTTGAAACTAACCATAACTTAGATTGTGATGAAATAGTGTTTCAAAACTTTTCTACACATCATGTCATCGTCCTACGCTAGTCTGTCTGGACAAATCACGCAGAAATTGTGGCTTTGATGAAAATCCTAGTTTGATTCTTAATTTGTATCAAAAGTGCCAATATGATTTCTCATTTTAAAAATTGATTGGCATAATGGACAAATCCTAGAGTAACCCTCTTTTCTTAAATGAATGTTTAACCTGTTTTTAACACAGTTTGGACATTGGATATATTCCCCCATAAAACTAGAATAAAATTAATCTATTTAGTTTCATGTCCGTAGGATTGTTTTCATACTTGATTGCTTTTCATTTCTTTAAATCATTAGGGATTTGAAATTATTTTTTGTTCATAAGAAATGTCATCAAAATTCCTTCAGGATAATCAATGAAATGTTCTTCCATAGTGTGCTCTCTGAATTCTTTGATTACTTGTTCAACCTCATTTTCATCAGTCATAAAATCACATTCAATACCATAATTTTTACAAGCAATCCTAGAACTCATTTTTTAGAATACTGCCTCCCACTTTTTCTACTGACAACTGTGGTTTGTCTTCAAGGAAATTTACTTTATGTAACCTCACTCACTATCACCCACCCATTATGGTCTTTCTAAGTTTTAAGTATTAATTTTTGTAATGATAAAAAAGATACAATTAAGATAATTATAGTTTAATTGAAAAATATTAATTTGAAATTGGCTTAACACCATCAAATTATTTTCAAACTTTCAATCATAATTTATTATTCTTCTACACCTGGTATTAGCCAGATTAGTCATAAAGTTCAATTGGTTACAAATCAGTGAATTGGTATGAATTCTTTTTAAAATTGATTTATTAAAAATAGAGGCGAGTCTGTTACGACTCGCTAAAGGTTGAGGGCACCTCCCTAATTAGCAGATTCCCATTAAGGGGTTTAAAATTATTTTTTGGGAATGATGAATTACGAGAGAAGATGTAAGTTTGAGCCTTGTACAAGTTTTAAACCACTCCCCGCCACTATTATGATGTTTTCTCCAGCGGGAACCGTTAAACTTCCTTCTGAATTAACTGTTACAACAGAACTATTTTGAATTATTACACTTGCAGGTGTACTCTCATCTACGAAAATCTCACAATCTTGTGTAACAATCCAATCACCCGAAATTGGAATATTACAAGAAAGGTCACTGAATTTTTGTATACGATTATTGCCCCTATCAGCAATAAACATGTCATCAAAACTATCAATAGTTATTCCCCGCGGTCCATTAAAATCGCCTTCTGCTGAGCTACTTAATCCAAACTTTGAGAGAAAGCTACCTTCAGAGTTGAACTTTTGTATGCGATCATTTACATTATCAACAACATGAACGTTATCAAAACTATCTATTGCAATGTCCGTTGGTATATTGAATTGCCCATCACCTGAACCTGGCATTCCTTGTTGACATGTATCAGTACATATCTCAAATTCATTAGCTCCGCTATCAACACCCCACCCAAACATTAAGACAAAATTGCCTCCAGAATCAAACTTTTGTACTCGGTTAGTAGTAATTTCAGTAACATAGATGTTGCCAGAGCTATCAAAATCTATACCTTGGGGTAGAGTAAATTGACCCTCACCAGAACCAGCTGAAACAGAGCAAGTATTTGTTGTACATAAAAATCCGTTGCTGTGCTGATTAATCACATCGCAATTAGCTCCAGACGTACAGCCACCCAACCATCCTTGAAAGACATCTGCAGAATTGAACTTTTGAATGCGCCCATTTCCAGAATCTAAAACATAGGTGTTGTCAGAACTGTCAATACCTATTCCAAACGGAATAAAGAATTCACTGTCATTAAAACCAACAGTTCCAAACTCTGAGAGAAAGCCACCTTCAGAGTTGAACTTTTGGACACGATTATTTCCAGGATCAACAACGTAAATTTCCTTTAAGCTATTCACAGCTATCCCAAAAGGATTGTTAAATTGACTAGGGCCCATACCCGTTGATCCAAATTTTAATTGAAAATTCCCCGTAGAGTTGAACTTTTGAATGCGAAAATTTCCAGCATCGCTGACATAGATGTTGCCATCGCTGTCTACTGTAACGTCCTCAGGAAGGTCAAATTTACCATCGTCAGAACTAGAGGGACCAATTTCAGGAGGAATGCTAAAAACAAAATCTGCAAATGCGTGGGTAGGAGACATTATCAATTGAATTGAAACCAGAGCAAAAACTAGCATAAGGATTGGGGTTTTAGTTAATTGATTCTTCCAACCCATCGTTGATTATTGAAGGATTATGATTTACTTAACTTTGATCTAAATTATAATTTCCAACAAATCATAACGTACAACATTACCTGGTTTGTGTATTTTTTACGCATGAAAAGGAGGGCTTCTCTTTTTACTGACATTCGAAAAAAAGACAATCCCCCCCCCCCTCTTGTGCCTAGCTTTTGCGCCATAACTAAAGGCATAATGCAAATAGGATTTGTGGGAGATTGTTTAAGATCATAACGAACGCAATAACGTTATGACGTTAGCTGGAAAGAGAAACTTGAAGCTAAATGGTGATAGGGGTCGTCATTGGTGGGGAAAACTAAGTGATGTTAGATTGAATGAGAGAAACATTTCAACTCCATTCACATTTCCACTAGATGATCCTAGTAAAATTTGAAATTAGATTTTAAAGTTTAGAATAAAAAAGAAAAGAAAGA
>DATKZR010000129.1:0-5461 GCA_035527875.1 Nitrosopumilaceae archaeon
TAACTTGAGATTCTCTTGTTCTTTTTACGCTTTATAGAGGAAAACAGTTCTGGAGTAGTCCAGTTATCTCGGTCTTTTTCTTTATCGTAATTATTTAACCATCTATAGAATCCCAATACTCGATTAAGGTATCCATTCCAAGTAACAATCCATTTTTTATCTGGGTCCTCCTCAATGCTTTTCTTTCTTTGGTCTAGGAATAGCAAAACATCTTCTCGTTTAATGTCCTCAAATTTCCTATTACCTAGCTGACCTGCAAACAAATTGAGGATTTTGAGGTAGTTTATCCAGTTCCGCTCTGTATTGTCATTTTCTTCTACTAACCATTCCTTGAATTTCAGACATAGTTTCAACTGATAAGATGGCAGAGAATCTATCTTTTTGAGTACAGTCTCAGGCTTACTAGGCATGATTTTCTCTTATGTGTTTCAAGAATAAGAACCCCGAAAGTGAATGGGCCCACGGGGATTTGAACCCCGGATCTTCGCCGTGTAAGGGCGACGTCATAACCGACCTGGACTATGAGCCCAGAAACCTACCTTGCTGAAAACCATTTAAACTTTGAGACAAATAATAATCTAATAAAAATTTAAAAGAATTATGATTGATATAGAATTTTTTTCCAGTCCAATAGGTTTAGGTCATGTAACCAGAGATATTGCAATAGCTGATTGTTTTGAAGATATTTCCACAAATTTTGTAACAGGAGATGGTGCAGCAAAAATTTTAAAAAATTTAGATTTTAAAGTTGATGATGTTTACACACCACCGCAATTCATTGTAGAAAATGGTTCTCTAAAAAATCCTGCAAAGTGGCTTTGGAAATATTACCAATATTACAAAGATTGCAAAAAAATCTCTGCCAAGATTATTGAAAAGAAAAATCCAATCTTTATTGTAAGTGATGAGGATTTTGCCTCACTTACTGTTGCTCAGGATAAAAAAATCCCCACAGTACTAATTACAGATATCTTAGAAACAAGGTTTACAACGGGATTCACATCATTTATTGAAAAAAGGATGAATAAGTCAATGCAAAAAATAATTAAAAATTGTGATGCCGTTATTCTTCCAGAAGTGGGATCTGATGAGGGTAACATCAGACGGGTGGGACCAATTGTGAGGCAAACAATGTATTCGAGAGAGAATCTTAGAGAAAAATTTTCTTTTAATAAAAAAACCATTGTTGTAGCCATCGGTGGAACCGATGCAGGGATGTTTTTGATTGAAAAGGTTTTAGAAATTTTACCAAAAATTAAAGAGCATGAAATTGTTCTGGTAACGGGCCCATCTATGGATAAAAATTTTAAAGAAATACGAAATCTAGGATTTGTAAATAATCTTCATGAAATAATTTATGCAGCAGATGTTTTAGTCTCATTGGCGGGAAAATCAACTATTGATGAGGCAAAAGAGTATGGGACTCCGGCAATTTTTATTCCCATAAAGGGACATTTTGAACAGGAGGATAACGCTAGAGATGAAGGATTTATTTTTGAGGATATTAACCGATTAGAAAAACTGATTTTAGAAAAACTTGAAGAAAAAAGAAACCCTATTAAAAATAATGGTGCTATAAAGGCAGCCGGTATTATCAGGGATTTGTTATTTTAAGCAAAATTAATCAAACCATTAATAGATGACCATTTTGTTTTGATACTGTACCATGACGAAATTAGTTGTTGCCAAGTTTGGCGGAAGTGCAATTGGTCCTGATGGGATATCAATTCCAATAATTGTTGATAGAATTAACGATTTAAAAAAAGACTCCAAAGTTATTGCCGTATTTTCAGCTCCTCTTACAATTTTTGAAGGTCAAAAACGATCATTGACAGATATAATTTTGGAACAAGGTAAAAATGCGGAAAATGGGGCCAGTGTTTCCTTAGAGGTTGTCAAATCTTCCTACCAGAAAATCCTGGAACTGGTAAGTGCGGAAAATAAAGAAAAATGCAACCAGATAATCAATTCACTTTTAGAGAAATCTCAAAAAGCACTTGATGAGGCCTCTGAGAAAAGAGAATTTGCAGATGAAATTCGCTCAAAGGCACTAGCCTTTTCAGGAGAAATTTTAATGTCACATGTAATGAATTTCATTCTAAAAAGTAACGGAATTATTTCTGATGTGGTAAATTATGAGAATTGGCCAATAATTACTGATAACAACATCGAGTCTACTAATTTTCTTGCCTCAGAATCAAGAGCTAGGTTGGGCCATACTGAGAAGTTAGTCGAAGATAATGATGTCGTAACTATTGGGGGGTTTATCGGAAAGACATTAGATGGTATTACCACTACATTTGAGAGGGGAGGTTCTGATAGAACAGCAGCAGATCTTGGAATACTATTTCACAAAAAATATGACACTAGAGTTGATTTTGAAAAAGATAGTGCAGTAGTATCTGCTGATCCCAAAATTGTTGAAACCGGTCTGAGTGAAGTCGATCAATTGTCATATAACGAAGCAAGACTAGCCGGAATGTTTGGAATGAAAATTTTAGATCCAATTGCCATAAAAGAAATTCTGGAAAATGGAGTTGATATTCCTATAATGATTACGAACATGAATGATCCAACTAAAATAACCACCATCAAGCGAAATCCAGATAAAAAAAATGGTCATCCGATCAAAATTGTAACCGGAAAGGAAAATTGTGCCATATTTCGAATCGAAACAATTTTCATCCAAAAGTTACTAACATCTCTTGAGAAAGACAAACGGTATAGTGAATTTATTATTTTATCGCCATTTACAAAAGATGGAATCGAGTTTTCACGAATGTTATTTTTGGATGCAGAATATGTCAAACGAAATGAAAAATATTTTTTAGTTTTTGATCCCTTAGCTAAAATCACCTACAACAGGGGAGTCATCACATTGATTGGAGATGAAATGTGGAGAGTTCAACAAGTTGTATCAAGAACTAGTTCAAAGATTGGAGATGCGGGATTAAACATTTTGAATATGGATGCCCAGGAAGAAACTTCACGAATAATTATTGTGGTTGAAGACTCTGAGGATAATATCAGAAAGGCGATTAGTGCAATTCACACTGAAACCTCAAAAATTAATTTTATTTAATAAAGTAAAAGTGGCCCTACGGGTTTTCACCAGTAGTGCCATCATAGGTTTGTTCTTGGACCATTATCTAGATTTAGTCCGGCGTTACCTACAACACGCGATGATTACTGTTCAAAATACTAGTATTTAGAGTTGATCTATATAGTAACTAGTTACGTACGCTCAGCAGCAAACCAAAAAATAATTCCTGCTCCAATTATTGCATACCATTTGAAGTTTTTTTTATTTGCAAAAATATTAACAGATGCTAATTCTTCATCATGATAAGTAGCGAGCCTAATTTTTCTCATCTCAAAGGCCTGGCCAACCAAACCTATTACGAGTAATGCAATTCCTAAAAACCCAAGTATCCAATTCATATTGAAATTATTCTTAAACACAATATGTAGGTTCTAATCTGGTACAGTATTAGGTAAAGGATAATTCTTTAAATTAGCATATTATTTTCTCTCTCCTATGAAAGAGACAGGTAAAATTTGGATGAACGGAAAATTGGTCCCATTCAAAGATGCCAAAGTTCATGTTTTAACTCATGCCTTACATTATTCAACTTCAGTTTTTGAAGGAATTAGATGTTATAATACTCCAAACGGATCGGCTATTTTTCGTCTTCCAGAACATCTCGATAGACTCTTCAAATCAGCCAAGTTGTATTCTATGAAGATGCAGTTTTCAAAAAAAGAGATCTCCAATGCCATTTTAAAAACAGTCAAGACTAGTGGTTTAAAGGAGTGTTACATCCGACCACTTGTATATTATGGGTATGGAGAAATGGGTTTAACTCCAACTCAAAATAAAGTTGATGTATCTATCGCTTGTTGGGAATGGGCAATGGGAGAATCCAAAGCAGGAAAATTTTCTGGTGCAAAATGTAAAGTTTCAAGTTGGATTAAAATTGATTCACGTTCTCAGCCCATGCAAGCAAAGGCTGCAGCAAATTATTCAAATGCAGCTCTTGCGAGAGTCGAAGCCCTTGAAAATGGATATGACGAGGCAATTATGTTAAATATACATGGAAAAGTTGCAGAAGGAAGTGCAGAAAATATTTTTGTTGTAAAAGACAATGTAATTCAAACTCCACCCTTATCAGCTGGAGGATTGGAAGGTATTACAAGAGACAGTGTTATTCAAATTGTAGAGGAAAATGGAGGCTTTGTAATTGAGAGAGACCTTGATAGAGATGACTTGTATAGTGCCGATGAGATATTTATGACTGGAACTGCTGCAGAAGTAAAATCTGTAATTCAAATTGATAAAGTAAAAATAGGAAATGCAAGGATGGGTAAAATTACTAAAGCATTACAAAAATCATTTACAGAAGTAGCAATGGGCAAAGATGAAAGATTCCTTTCATGGTTAACTTTTGTCTAATCGTGAAGCTTTTTACAGACAATTTTACATCTAAAAACATGGAATCTTGTGCTACAGGAAATACAGAGGAAATTTGCTGGTTTTGCAGGAAAGGGAGGCATGAAGATTGTATGAAAGAGATTCCAATGGATGGAAAATCAGATGGGCCACATGATTGTACATTTGATACAAAAATGATTCCCTGTAAATGTCAACATTAGACCAAGTAACAAATACGGGAGTTTGGAAATTATCGCATGAGTTATGATAAAGAGTTTTGGGACAAATATGCCATTAAAAATGAATCTAGGTACAATGAAGAGTTTGCAAAATTCATCCGAGACTTGGCAGTATCCTTACGATGTAAAAGTATCTTAGAAATTGGATGCGGTACTGGTATTGATTTAAGGCTATTCCCTGATACGTTGGAAGTTCATGGAGTCGATTTAAATGGCTTGGCCTTAGATATGGCAAAAAAGAGTAACCCTCTTCATGATTTTAAAAAAGATTCAATAACAAAACTGCCTTTTGCAGATTCTTCAATTGATTTTATTTTTACTCATAAATTTTTGAATTGTCTTAATGAAGATGATCTGAATACAGGAATATCTGAAATGTACCGTGTTGCTAGAAAGTATATTGTAAATTGTGAAATGTATGATAAATCCGAATCCCAAACTGAGGATGTTTTCAAAGGTAGAAACATGCTCAAAAAATGGAGTGATTATAAGGTAAAAATTATCAGTGATGTGGACATGCATGAAGATATTGAACCTGAAAAAATTAGATTCACTCTAGTGAAAAAACTCGATGATGCGTAGACTTCTTTGAAATTTAACAAATGAATTGTAATTAGAAAGATCTATAAGTTAAAATCAAATCCTAATGGGGGTATGACAAGTAATTCTTGGTGGGAAGGACTACCAATAGAAATTGAAATGGATTTAGAAGTTTTGTCAGATGCAAGGTATATCAAATAAATTATTATTTTCGTGAATTTAATTTTTTGAAAAAGCGGGTCTAGAGGGA
>DATKZR010000130.1:0-6812 GCA_035527875.1 Nitrosopumilaceae archaeon
TTGTTCATAGTATTTGCCTGAACAATTTGCTTGCTAGTATCTACGAATGCAGTCTTTGCAGAACTTGGAATTTCAGTTGAAATACCAGTTTTTCTTGCAAATTCTTGTTGCATATCTACTGAAGCGTTAATTGTTTTTTCGCATGCTTTCATGCATTCTTCTTGCAAATGTGTAATAGATTGAAAATACTGTGGGGTAATTTTTGAGATATTTTCAAAATATTTTTGAACATTTTGTCTGTACAATGAATATACATCGCTTGATTGAGTTGGTGCACTTGTCTGGGTGCTTTTTTGGGTACTCATAGTAAACCAATCAATCCCCTTCTATATATATCATTGGTAATGAAAGGTAATTAAAGGTAATTATGGGTTTTAACCACAAACTTTATCTAGATACCAAAAAAACTGGGATCCTGACCAAACCAGAAAATAATACCAATGAGGAACTCTCACAAGAGTGGGAAAATTTCGAACATGGTATAATCAAATTTGTAACCCAATGCAAATCCTATTTGGGTAAATTAATCTCTTTGAAATAACTATTCTGTAGTTGCTAACTTTAGCATTTGATTAATTAGAAATTATTTTTTTGGCAAGGATCAAAATTGAGAAATATATTGAAATTTCAATCTTCTATTCTAGGAAGTTTGCCTTCATTATCAAATTTATCTTGAATGGATTGGTTAGCAAAACCATACTTGATGTTTAACATTTCGTTATATTCTACAAGTTCTTCAAGTGAGACCGCTGCCTCTTCTTGAAAAACTTTCGTTGCCTGCTGAGACGAATAACCTTGCTTAAGTGCATTAAACTTTGCTTGACGGGCTTGATCAGTTTTATTTTCAGTAAACTCAAACTGATCCCAGAATAAGCCTCGAAGGGATAAATCAATTGTTTCAATAAAACTTGCAAAAGCATTTCTTGGAGAATTTGCCTCGTGTTTTTTCTCAAAACTTAACAGATCAACTTCCAAATCGTTTTGAGCAAGCTGACGTTGTTGTTCTACAATCTGTTGTGATTTATTCTTTTTATTTAGAATATTTTGACTTGCCTCTACCTGGTTTTTTTGAGATTCTATTTGTTGGTCCAAAAGATCAGCAGATAATGGAACGGATTCGCTCAAAACTATCGGATCATTTACTGAATTTGCCAACCTTGCAACCCTGGGATTTTCTTTTACATTATAGGTCACAAAGATGTTTTGTTCTAGATTGTCTTTTTTCGCAGTAACTTTTATGGTGTGTTCTCCCACTGGACTAGGATTTTCTGGTTCTAACAAAAATTTTCCATCGCTAAATGTTGTAAAACCTATTATGGTTGTAGAATAAGAGGGAATAACATTTGTATCTAAAGATAATTTACCCTCCTTTAGATATGGGAATGAGGCAAATACCTGCACTCTGGACAAAGGATTTCCATCCAAATCTGTTACAATTCCTGAAATTGAGGGGTCTTGATTGTATCTGTATTCTGATGATTTTGTCTCTGCAAAAAGTACCAGACCTTCAGAAGCTGCATTGGAGGTCAATATCACACTTGAGCCTAGCAAGGCTGTAAGCAAAATCATGTAGATGATAATTTTCATTACTCATCATTTAAGGAAATATAGATAACTAGAAGAATCTAATTTTTTGATCCAATTTTTCGAAATATTTTGACTTGATTGCGTCAAAATTTGAATTCCAACATTTTTTTAAACCAATTTCCTTAAGATTCTATCAAAAAATTATACAAAATATGCAAATTTACTTCGAGAATAGAATTCCCTAAATTATCTAGTTATTATGATGAATGCAAAAAATAAAACCAACATTAGAAATTGGTACTATCAACTCCCAGATTTGGGGTATTCTTGGAGTGTTGGTAATTGGAGTACACAAGTGGATAGACCATGAAAATTAAGTTATAAATTATGGTTTACATTTGTATAAATTTAAGGCATATTTTTGAATATATTTTAGGAATTTCCATGTAATACCTTATATTTCATTTTTGTGTATAAGGTATGACGAGGTAACTATCAGACCTGCTGATACTCAAAGGGTAAACTTTGAAGAAGCAGATAGATAGGAAAAGGAAAACGCGAAAAAGATGGTAGCATCTAAATTTCGATAAGGATTTTCCAGCATACCCTCGTTTCTTATTTTCGTAAATTGATATAGTTTTGATTTGTTTCTGAAAATAAGGCTATCTTTAATACCAAATTAAAAAAATAATTCCTCATTGACCAAATCTTTTCTTATTATTCTGGGAATAATTGTCTCCTTTTCCTTTGGCCTAATTACTGCCAGTGCACAAGAAAATGACACCCAAGATTTTGGAATTTCTGTAGAGGCAGATGAGGAATTAATTAAGAATTTGACTCCAAACTTGCCATATCTTGGAATTATAGTTACAGGTATTATCGCTGGAATTATTATAATAATAAAAAAGAGTAACAAAAACGATGAGGATTTCGAAGATGAGGAATTTGAGGATGATTCACCAGAATCCTACTTTGAAACGCCAAAATTCCAAGAAATCCATACCCAAACAGACCCTGATAATGTAAATGCCTTGGATCCCGAATATATGATTCAAAACAAGATTCGTTTAATTTCAAAACTTCAAGAAAACAAAATTGGTGATCATGAAAATCTTGAAAAAATCAAAAAAGACTTGCTAGATTATGGTACTTTTACAAAGGCAGATAATGAATATCTTGAGGAACAATTCAAAGAATATGAAAAAATCACAGAATCAAAGGATGAATAGGAATGAGACAAATTTTATCTTTGTCTCTATTTTTTTCAAGTATTTTTTTAATTACTAATTTTTACGGCGGAGAAATATTTGCACAATCTGAAGTCAGTATAGATGCTCATACTAACAAAAGTTTCTATGATTACGGAGATATGGTTCTTGTCAATGGTAAAATAAAAAATTATGATGCAAATGTCCACTCTAATCTTGAACTAACATATCGGATTTCAGATCCCATGGGGAATAATGTAACTTCGGGTCAGGTAACACCCAGAGCTTCTGGTTCTTTTAGTTTTAATTTCCTTACAGAAGGGAGTCAGTATACCGAAAGTGGAAATTATCCAATCCAATTGTTCTTTGGCTCAACTGAGGGTGAAATTCCAATGTATTTCTCTGGAGGGGCGCCTGATGTTACGCTTGATGTTACGCCTCCAACCATTTTGCAACCCAATGACATTGAAGTAGAGGCAGAAAACAGTGAGGGAGTTACAAAAGTTACTTTTGATGTTTTGGCAACAGATGATACTGATAAAAAAATTCAGCCAATATGTAAGCCAAGTTCTGGTTACTTGTTTGGCATAGGTGATACCATAGTAAAATGCACTGCAAAAGACTCTGCAGGAAATTTTGCAACTCCTGTTTCCTTTACAATTAAAGTGAATCCTCCAGAAACAATTATTCCTAGCTGGGTAAAAAATGTGGCATCATTTTGGTGCAAAAATGAAATTGATGATGGTTCCTTTGTAAAAGGAATTCAATATCTTATCGATAATGAAATTATTGTAGTTCCACCAACTGAAACAGATTTTGGCCATTCACAGGAAATCCCTCAATGGGTAAAAAATAATGCTTGTTGGTGGTCTGATGGGTCAATTACAGATGGAGATTTTGCTTATGGGATTGAATATTTAGTAAGGCTAGGAATTATTCGAGTCTAGCCATTTTATGTACCCTTAGGCATTTTTTATAATTGGAATAACTGAAATTTTTGTTACCATTACAGGAATTATTCTTGGAAAAAAATATTAATAATTATTTTATCTAAATTATATAATGAATCCTCATACCTCAAAAGACTCAATGTTCTCATCAGGAAAGCCAAAGAATTTACCATGGTTTTTTGTGCCATTGGTGATAGGAGTTGTAGTTTTGGTAATTTTGTTTAACTGGTTCAAGTAAGATTTTCCCAAAAATTAATGTCAAAATTTGTTAGGATCTTTGTTATTAAGAAATTCTTGGTTTGATTAACCTTGATGCCTTTTCACCCATTAACAATAAAATTACACCTATCAGAAATCCGACTATCATACTTGAATATATTACGGTAAAATGTTTAAAATAAAAAATCAAAAAATCATAGCTGAGGATAGGGACAATTAGCATTGGCAATAGTACTACCAAAAATTTAATGAGATATTTGGTTGGTTTATCATCAATATGGACTACCTTCACTCCATGAAATAGGTCGCTAAAATGATTATCACAAATGTGTGTTCATTTTAAACAAAAATGTTCTTTCCAAAAGATAATTTCAAATCAACCAGCAATAGCAGTTACAAGTTGACTATATCTTATGGGTTTTTGCAAACAACCATGAATACCTGGCTTTTTTAGCAAATTGACTTTTTGAATATTATCAAAGGGAAATCCTGAAAATATTACTATTTTCTGGTCTTTTAGAATTTTTTCTTTTTCTAGGGATTCGATAACATCCATGCCGCTCAATTTAGGCATATGCATATCCAAAAGGACAAAATCATATTTTTCATTTTTAATATGCTCTAAACCTACTCTTGGATCATTAGTTGCAAAATAGTCAAAGCCTAAGGACTTTACCAATTCTGAGAACAAATCTGTAATGTCTTGGTTATCATCAATATGAAGTAATTTCATAATATGAAGTATTATTTCATATTATATTGGGAAATGGTTGTTCATCTAAAACAAATTTTATCGATGGATAAAATAAGATTTTAGGCTCTTCCTTTCCAAAAAGATAATTTCAAATTAAAAAGAAAGAAGTTACCAAAAGAGTTTCTTCTTTTGCTTTGCCTCACAGGTCAAGAAATGCTCTGATAATTCGTCTGGCGTTTCACCTGAATAGGAGCAGAATATGCAATAAGATGCCATACCACAAATTTGAATTTGAAGATATAATCCAGAGGTTATTGTAATAAGAGTAGAGTTTTAAAATCTAAAATATCCTTATGTTCATACAGCATTTAGACATTTTATGGAGAAAACTTGTTTTGAATGTGGAATAAAAGGTGAGGCATTGACTGGACCAATTTTCTCTCCAGCAGAAAAACTTAGAGCATTTTATTTGGATCTTGGTGTGTCAGATCCAATCATTGAGAAAATGCAAGACGGTCAGTTACTTTGCACAAAATGTTCATCTAAAGCAGAATGCAGGCATGCCTTAAAGTTCTATACGTATTACCAAGAAAAATGGGCTCCTGAACAATATGAAATTTGGGCCAAAAACAATAAAGAGTTAATATCTATTGCAGAAACTGAATTAAAAGAACCAGAAAGAAAGGATTCCCAAAATTCGGAAATAACGCCGAGGGAAAATATCCTCTATGACGCTAAAGGAAAATCAGAAAGATTGGCAATCATAGAAGGAAACCCCACACAAAATGGTCAATCTGATTCAACAGGTCATGCAATTATCAATGGTGAGTTGGCTACAAAATTTGAGGCATTTTGTGCTGCTCACAAGGGAAAAATTATTGATTGGAATGTGAGCCAACAAAGTGATTCGGACAATTGGTCTATCTTCATAAGGTATATCGATTAATTTTTAAAAAATAACAGTTGATCATGTTAATTCTTGATAAGGAAAAGTGTGTTTTGCACAAACAGGCGTTTAACCGTTAAAAATCGATAATAAAATATGATAGAAGTATCTAAAAACAGGCTTAAAAAAAATATTGAAAGCGTAGAACATCCTGAATTTTGGGAAAATTTTTCTTTCGTTTCATCAACGATTTTAGATTTGTTAAAGATTCCCAATCCAGAACCTGAAAATTTTGGTGTTATCGACCCATCCAAAGTCAAGATTAGTGATTCTTTGTTTATATCTCTATTTCTGTACCAAATTTCAGAAAATTCAATAATAAAAAATCAAGCTATATCTAATTTACCTACAACAAAAAAACAGTACTCATTTTCTGAGCATATACTTCATTATATCATAACTGTTAATTCAGAAAAACATATTCTTGGTATGAATGCAATGGAAAAAATTTTAGGAATTATTTACAGTAATCCGACGATACATGTTTCAAACATAATTAATGAAGTCCATGTAAGGATGAATTTTATAGACAATCCTATTGATATTTGGAATAGGATTTTTCCATCTACCCCTTACCGTCTTTCAATTCTATTGACAGCTCGTGGTCCAGGGGTATTGTATCTGAATCCAGAAGTAAGAACACGAATGGATTTGGAATTCTATGATTCAAAAAAATAACAAAGATTAGTCTATTCTAAATTTTATGGTGAGAATGGTTCAAATTTAGATCCTTTCCAAAGAATAATTTTAAATTCTTACTGAGCGAAATATAAAAAGTTCGGGGTTCTAATGTTTTTCGAGATTATTCTTCATCCAGTATTGTCCAAGACAACCCCATGAGTTGTTCCCAAGCAGGTTCAGATTCAGTGTTATTTGACATACTCTATTATTACAAAATTTGCTTAAAACCCTCACGAATGAATCGTTCATAGAAATCATCAGCGTTTGCTAAATACTAATACGCAATTATTAATTCAATTGGGACTCTCACCTAAAACCCTGATTCGGTTTTGGTCTTAAGTTCCAATTATCAAAAATATAGTTTACATTCTCTTAATTCTCATCTTTCCCAACTCAAATTTTAATTTAAATTTATTTTGGCAAATTCTGAAATTTAGGCATGAAACATTCAAAAAAACTAGCCAAATCAATCCGTTGTAAAGAGTTTTGATTATCGTGTATAGGATTATGAAAAAAAGAAAAAGAAATGATTTGCTTATAGTCTTGGCATAATACTGAGTTTTGATTTTGCAGACATTGCAATTATG
>DATKZR010000131.1:0-2826 GCA_035527875.1 Nitrosopumilaceae archaeon
ACTTTTTCTTTGGAGCTTCTTTCTTTGGAGCTTCTTTCTTTGGAGCTTCTTTCTTTGGAGCTTCTTTCTTTGGAGCTTCTTTCTTTGGAGCTTCTTTCTTTGGAGCTTCTTTCGTTGGAGCTTCTTTGGCTTCTACTATAGATGATTCTTCTTCGGCTGGTTTTCCCTTATCTTCAATTTTCTTTGTGTCCTTACCTGGAGTAACGTCAGATTGGACATCCTCATCAAATCTTGAAACTAAAATGTAACCTTCATCAGTCTTGGTCATTCTAACTCTAATTTTTCTTGGAGGACTTCTTGCACCCCTAGCCCAAATTTGGTGTGCAAGATCTTCTTCAATTTTAATATCTTCAATTTTCATATGATGACGAGCAAATTCTTTTATCATGTTAATTGATCTTGTTGCACGATGCGTATCCACTGAAATCCATGCCTTGCCTAAGTTGATTGTATAAACTCGCTCTAATTCCTGAGACAATTATCCTACCTCCACATCTGTTGA
Organism: Nitrosopumilaceae archaeon; assembly: GCA_035527875.1. Taxonomy (GTDB): domain Archaea; phylum Thermoproteota; class Nitrososphaeria; order Nitrososphaerales; family Nitrosopumilaceae; genus Nitrosomaritimum. The sequence continues at coordinate 503 of DATKZR010000131.1, forward strand.
TCTCCAAGCTCTGCGTTTAGGGTTGGTTCTAACTGTTCTCTTGGTTCTTAGAATAACCCAAGCTGGTACGGGTGATGTCTGTCTTGTCTTTTTTAAAAGACGAATTTTCCTTGGAGAGGACTTACGTGCAGCCATAGATGTTGAACCCTGAGGAGCTCTTTTTAAATGAATCTCAGAAAGGTCGACAATCGGCTATTTGTTTTAACACACGAGCCGAAGCTCCCCAAACAATTTTGCCTTGAAATTCAAATGTATACATTTCTTGAATTAAATTATGTGTTGGATCAGGATCATTTGCCAAAGTTCTCAAAAATTGTTCAAGCGGAATGTGGAAAACTTTTTCTACTTCGGCATTTGCTGCTAGAGGAGGAATTTTATCTAAAATCGAAACAAATGGTAGTATTGTAAAACCCGAATTAAGGGTTATTACGGGATCTAATTGTCCAATTACTTGATCTGACCTAAGGTTCAAACCTATCTCTTCTCTTGTTTCTCGTAATGCAGTTTCTAAAAGGTTAGCATCACGAACATCTAATTTTCCACCTGGAAAAGAAATTTCACCTGCATGAAATTTCATGTATTTTGGTTTTTCTGTCATTACAACAATTGGAGATTCACCATAAATTACAACAAGGATGGATGCAAGTTTATTTTTACCATAGTCTTCTAAAACAGGATTAATTTTACTGCTTAGAATAGACCTTAAACTATCAAGAATCATAATTTTCATTTTATACTATTCCATATTGGTTTTATTGTTCAAAGGTTTTAACCGGGTTTCGAAGATAGCATCATATGACAATTAGATACGAAGCAAATCCACCAAAAATTCTTCCAGGCTTGGATTTAGACGAATCAATATCGAAATTTGTCGCTAAAATAAAATTAATTTCAGCAAAATGTGATTCCATTCACCTTACAGAAAATGTGTTAGGCCATACAAGAGTGTCACCAATTAAAGTGGGGAAAATAATTAAAAAAGAGATACCCGGTCTCCCCATAACAGTTAGCCTTAGGGTTAGAGACAAGAATGAAAAAGAGATTGAAGATTTTGTCCAGGAGGCCATTTCAGCTGAATTTTCAGGGATTTTAGTACTAATGGGAGACCCATCACAAACAGAACAAAAAGATTCAGGATTGATTCCAAGCCAGGTAGTAAAAATGCTGAAAGAGAAGGGAGTTAACTCAAAAATCGATTTATATCTTTCAATATCAAACAAGCCCAATTTTTCAAAAATAGAGAAGAAACTAAATGCAAATCCAAAAGGTTTCATGACACAAGCAATTGATAATGTAGAACAAGTTCAGAATCTAGCAGATAATCTCAAAGGATTTTCTGTAATCCCTATTATTTTGTATCCTTCAGAAAAAAATGAAGCATCCGCTAAATTTTTGAATTTAGATCTTAAAACATATAGAGATAATTTTAGTGAATTTTTACATCAAGTACAACAGATTACAGGCGATGTACTAATTACATCTCCAAGTGATTTTTCAGGTTTAAACCAATTCTTAGAAAAAAATTCTGCTCAAAGTACAAAGTATTCAGCATTAGGATGATGTACAACAATTGCAGCAGTTGATTGCTCCGGAACAATTTGGCCAGAATCAGTTAGTGTCATACCATATTTGTCGGGGCTTAAAAGTCTCCAAACAAGTTTATGTTGTTCTACATCGGGACAACTTGGATATCCCCAGCTATACCGTAGTCCGCCTTTGTCTTGAATTTTAAGATCGGATTTTATCTTTTTATTTACCCACGATGCCATTCCTTCTGCAAATTCTACTGCAAGTCCATGCAAATAGTATGCATCTGTATACTTGTCTTCTTGATTCCACTGCTCAATAATATCAGCGACCTTGTTACCTACTGTTACTGCCTGGAATGCAACAATATCATCGTTCCCAAAATAATCTGCCAGACAAAGATGTTTTGGTTTAGTAGACCTTGGAAGAACAAACTCTAATTTTTCCCCTGTAGGATGATCAACTATTAGTTTGTTACCCGCACCGTGGCAGTTAAAGTAGCCATAAACTACACTAGGCTCAAATAGATTTTCATCCTCAATTCTCTTTTTCCATTCTTCGAATAGTTTTTCATGCTCCTCTTCCTGGTCTTGTCCTGCCTTTCCTCTTAGACCCCAAGATAGCTTGAAAAGGGATTTTTTATCTATCATGCTCCAAACCTCATTAAAATTAATTTTTGCCGAATCAAGGTGAATTGGAATATTGATTCGTGGAGGAATTGGTGCTTTTACTGGAATTACATCACTTTTGGCGGTTTCAGAGACAGACGAAAAGGTAGGAGTCGTGTCTTTCCATTT
>DATKZR010000132.1:0-8453 GCA_035527875.1 Nitrosopumilaceae archaeon
CTTTGGTGCTGCTTTTCTCTTTGGTGCTGCTTTTCTCTTTGGTGCTGCTTTTCTCTTTGGTGCTGCTTTTCTCTTTGGTGCTGCTTTTCTCTTTGGTGCTGCTTTTCTCTTTGGTGCTGCTTTTCTCTTTCTCCCTTGTAAATTCTGGAGTTTCTCTATCGCTTGGTCTAGAGATTTTTTTGCTATTTCATCTAATCTAACGCGTTTTTTTAATTCATTTTCAAGTTTTGCGGCAGTTTTATGACTTGAAGTCATAGAATCCCGCAATGAGGGTTTTGATCGAGATTGTTTTTTAATTTTAGATGTAATTTTTGATTGAATTTCAGATTCTATTGCAACCTGATTAGCAATTTTTTTGGAAGTTTTTTGCCTAGATTTGATTTCGTATTCTAAATCCTCAATATGGGCTTTAATTGAGTCCACTCTAGCCTCAGCATTTTGTTTTTCTTCAGGATTTTCAGCATATTCTAATTGTTGTTCTGCCTCCACGAGAGCCTCTCGTTCTCGATTTAATCGTTCTTCTGCAGCGGTAACAAGTCTTTGAATACTTTCTAGCTGAGAGGTTTGTCGAATCAAGACATCAGAAACATCTGAAGAATTTTCTTGTTCGGATTCTATTTTTTTATCCAAAGAAACTAACCCAGATGATGACCTTTTCTCAATAGACCTTGATTCTCTGAGCTGTTTTTCTATCATTGATCTAAGCTTTGAGGTTTCTTGTTTTTTTTGTCTTAATTTTAGGACTAGTTTTTCTAATGAGGCCATTAATTTTAATGAAAACCATACTGGATTAAGTTGTTAATATAATTATGATTTGACTTACCTGTAAATAAAATTAACATACTTTGATCGCAAAAAATCGTACTTTTTAAAAAATATTAGGGAATTAATTTGTTTAAGGATATGGATTTTCATCCAAAGGATCTGCCAATTTTTAAAACATATGATCTAAAAGACGAAAAGGAGGTCTCAAATGCAATTGAGGATATGGTGAATCTTGGTTTTGATAATAGAAAAGAAGGGTTCAAAGTTTTGATGCCAAAAGAGACAAAACTTGCAAAAAGGATAGGGTATTCTGTTACCACTGGTGTAAACTATGAATTAAGGAAAAAAAATAAAATACGTGACATAAAATACTGGACATATCATCATGACCCTGATCATTTTGCAATAATTTTGATCAGCCGCAAGACTCTCGAAGAGTTAGGTTTTTGATTTATCAAAAATATTATACAATTTAGTTCGCTGTGCAAGAACTCCAGTCAACATGATTCCTAATACTGTGCCCCCAATTACATCCATTGGAAAATGCTGTAAGACATACACTCTACTAACTGATACCAGAATTGGATAAGCAAATAACAAATAGCATCCCCTTGGAAATCGCTCAGATAAAACAAAGGCGAAAACAATTCCAAAAATAACTGATCTGGTAGCATGTCCAGACGGAAATGATGCGCCAGCTCCACCTTCACAGAACAAAGCAAAAGTATCACGGCTAATTTCTACTGGAAAAGACGCTCCCTCGTATTGAAAGTCAGGCCTATCTCGATCTACACCACATTTTATGTATCCTGTAAGTAAGGTGGAAAGAACAATTAGGATCATTAAAGTGATTCCAATTCTTCTAGTTTTTTTAATTATTAGGGTAACTACTCCAAATCCTAACATGTAAAATGTATCACCACTTTCAGTTATTGATTGCATTATGATATCTAAAACTGGATTTCCAACATTCTCTGAAACAAAAAAGATTATACCTTGATCAAAACTTTCAGTAATTTCAAAAAACACTAATGCTAAAATGATCAAAAATAAAATCGTCAAAAAAACAAAGGTGCGAGACCTTAAACCAAAAATCCAATTTTGCAATTATCTAATCCCTTTGAGCATCATTTTTAATTTTTCCTAAATGAATTAAAGTTTCAAATTCGTCATCTTTTTCAAATTCAAATCTTCAAATCTGATCGGCTCAAAGAATTTAACCAAGGGGGTAATAGAAAGATCGTGAAGGTCCTCACACTAGATGATTTTGATCTTAAAGACAAGACAGTTTTTCTAAGAGTCGACATGAACTGCCCAATAGATCCCGAAACTATGGAAATTTCAGGGACTAAAAGAATTGAAGAGGCAATTGAGACAATTCAATCATTAAAGCAGTCAAAAGTAGTCGTGGCATCTCACCAAGGAAGAGTAGGAAATAAGGATTATACAGGGATGGACAAGCATGCAAAGGTTCTTGAAAAATTATTGAATAAAAAAGTAAAGTATGTAGAAGATGTAATTGGCATTGCTGCACAAAATGAAATTAAAAATTTAAAAAACGGCGAAGTATTAATGTTAGATAATCTGCGTTTGTGTGCTGAGGAGAATTATGAATTCTCACCAGAAGCTGCTGCTAAAACTATTATGGTAAGTAGACTATCCAAACTTTTTGATCTTTGTGTTTTAGATTCCTTCCCCAGCGCCCACAGATCACATCCATCAATTGTTGGATTCCCTCAAGTGCTACCCGCATGTGCTGGACGTATTGTTGAAAGAGAGGTTAAAAATCTGGATGAAATAATGACAGTTGCAAAGGCGCCTCATGTCATTGTTTTAGGAGGCTCAAAAGTTCCAGATAGACTGGAGGCCATCAAATTGTTGATTCAAAATGGGCGTGCAGACCATGTTTTGCTTACTGGAATAATTGGAAATGTGTTTATGCGTGCTCAGGCAAGAATCAAATTTCCATTAGATATCAAAAGAGAAGAAGAAGTAGTAGCCAAAGCCCATTCCCTAATAGGAGAATATCCAGATGTTTTTTCAACCCCAGTAGATATTGCCATTGACAAAGATGGGGAAAGAATGGAGATGGATGTCAGAGAGATTTCCAAGGGAGATAAAATTTATGATCTAGGTCCAAAGACTGTAGATTTCTATTCAAAATTAATTGCAGGAGCAGGAACTGTTTTCATGAGTGGTCCTGCAGGATTTTTTGAAAAGAAAAACTTTAGCTATGGAACAAAAGAATTACTAAAGGCCGTAGCAAATTCGATGGCAACAACAATAATTAGTGGAGGTCATTTAACATCGGTTCTAAAGAGTCAAGGTTTGGGAGAAAAAATCAACCACATCAGCACAGCAGGCGGTGCACTAGTTCTTTATCTTACAGGTGAAAAGCTTCCAATGATGCAAGCACTAGAGGAAGCTGCAAAAAAACACAAACGCTAGAGAGTTACCTTGCATGAAGGATTTGGGCATTCTTGTTTTTCTGATTGGCCAAGATAGATTTCTTGATTACAAGAGGCGCATTGATATTTTTTAACGGGATTAAACAGCTTTAGCCAGATAGTAGTAAAATTTTGCGCAATGTTTCTTGCAAGGCCAGAATCACAAATTTCATTGATGTAAGGCTCCATATCATCAATTATCCACGAAGAATCAAAATCTCCTTCTTTTTTTATTGTTTCAAATATTTCGTCATTGGTAAATTTTGTATCAACATCATTATATTTTTCAAAAATTATTTTTCTAATTTGTAATTGAATCGGAATAGAAGGTGTAAACGTATTCATACACTAGTATAAGCTTGCTGCCTCTTCTTTTAACTTATCTAAGTCCTGTGAATCGTCTAGATGTTTTCCAAGATAAGAGTAAAGTGCAGATTTTAGAACTTTAAGTGAGAGCAGCGCACATTTTATTCGTACGGCCTGCAGATTTTCAAGGCCCAGTTCCCCTAGAACATCTGTTTTTGAGATTTTTCTGACCTCATCGATATTTTTTCCTTTGGTAATCTCAGTCAATACTGATGAGCATGCCATACAAATTGCGCAGCCTTTGCCATGAAATTTAATGTCAGAGACTTTGTTGTCATCAATTTTCATATCAATGTCGATACTATCACCACATAATGGATTAGAGTCATGAAAAGTAACATCATGATCTTCAATTTTTCCATAATTGATGGGATTTCTTGAATAGTCAATAATCATCTCATGATAAATATCAGCGTTGCTCATAGTTTGAATACCTTTGCTACTTTATTTAATGAATTAATTAATTTATCAATCTCTTCTTTAGTGTTGTAAATGTAAAAGCTTGCCCTTGAAGTTGCAGCAACGTTTAGCCTTTCCATGAGTACTTGAGCACAATGGTGTCCTGATCTTATTGCGATTCCCTCTCCATCAATAATTTGTGCTACGTCATGTGGATGAACATCTGCAAAATTAAACGAAATTACTCCACCGCGTTTGGAGATATCTTTTGTTCCATAGATGTGTAATCCCTTAACATTAGATAATTTCTCTATGGCATAAGAAGTCAATTCAATTTCGTGTGCTCTAACATTATCCATTCCAATTTTTGAGAGATAGTCAATCGCCGCACCAAATCCAACAACATCAGCAATGTTTGGAGTTCCTGCCTCAAACTTATATGGCAAATCATTCCATGTTGTTTTATATTTGTGAACTTCTCGTATCATATCCCCACCACCTTGAAATGGACTCATAGTTTCCAAAATTGATTTTCGAACCCACAAAATTCCGATACCTGTTGGACCTAACATTTTGTGTCCGGAGAATGCAAAAAAGTCACAACCTAATTTTTCTACATCTACCTTCATGTGAGGTACTGCCTGTGCACCATCTATCATGGTCAAAACTCCTGCAGCCTTGCATTTTGAGATTATGGTTTCTGTATCGGAGATGGTACCTAGTACATTAGACATTTGACTAAAGGTGACTAGTTTAACTTTGCCTGTTGCAAGATATTTGTCAAGATCATCTAAGATTAATTCTCCATTGTCATCCATTCCAATGTATTCTAGCTTTGCACCCTTTTCTTGTGTCAATAATTGCCATGGAACAATATTGCTATGATGCTCGTATTCAGTAGTCACGATAATGTCACCTTCTTTCACATGGGTTCTTCCCCATGCATATGCAACAAGATTAATTGCTTCAGTAGTGCCCCTAACAAAAATAACCTCCTCTCTGTGTTTGATATTTATAAAATTTGCAACTTTGTCTCGTGTATTCTCGTATAGTTCAGTTGCTTCTTCTGCCAGAGCATAAACTGCTCTGTGAATGTTAGCATTGTGATTTCTATAATAATCATTTATTGCATCAATTACTTGATTTGGTTTTTGTGTGGTAGATGCATTATCCAAGTATACGAGAAGTTTATTTTCTCTAACAGTTCTTTCTAGAATAGGAAAATCTTTTCTAATATTTTCAAAAATTATTTGCGAGCTCTGCATAATCTAAACCTCTACGAAGATCTCATTTTGATCTATTTTAACATTGTATGTCTTTAGTGGAATTTCGGCAGGAAGGTTTTGTGGTTTTCCATCTTTTAAATTAAACACAGAAAGATGTAAAGGACATCTAACACCTTCTTCACTTAGAAATCCAGTTGACAAGTCAGCCTCAGCATGCGTACAAATTAAATCAGTTGCATAAATATTTCCATTTAGATTAGCCAAAAGAATTTTTTTATCATCTGTATTAAATCCAAAGAGCTGTCCATCTTTTACTTGGTCCAAATTACATGCTTTAATCCATTGAGACATTTTAATTACCTGTACTTGTAGTGCTGTTCAATTTCTGCATCTTCATTGTAGCGAGTTTCTTCAATTTCAACGAATTTTGCAAGTTCTTCATCGGTGTTTATTGTTAATTCTTTCTCATCCCATTTTGATTCAATTAGATGTGCAATCCATGCTCGTACCTGAAAAGACATTTTCCTTGATAATGGCTCCAAGAAGCCCTCTACAATTGTTCGTTCTGCCTCTTCATGACTCAAACATCTTGTTTTAAGATAGAAGATTTGCTCTTCGTCAATCTGAGCTACAGATGCAGAGTGAGTTGCTTTTACATCATTTGTAAATATCTCCAATCCTGGAATAGATTCTGATTTTGCATCTTTGTCTAAAAGAATAGAGCGGCCAGACAGGAACGAATTTGATTTTGAAGCATTTTCTTTGATTCTAATCATTCCCTTGAATAATGATTTTGATTTATTTCGGAGGATAGATTTTTCCACCACCCTGCCCTCAGTTGAAGGGGCTTCGTGGTTTACATCCGTTTGGATATCAAAGGATTGTTCTTTGTTTCCAAAAATTACCTCAGAGTCATTTGAAGAAGCACCAGGACCATTAAGGTAGTATTCTATTTGGTACCTAGACAAGACGGATCCAAACAATCCAGAATACCAATTTACTTTGGCGTCTTGCCCTAGATCCGTTCTCCTGGTTGAAAAGTTAACTGAACTTTGATCCATCATTTGCAATGTTGTAATATCTAGATGAGCATTTGGTGCAACATTGGTGTTAAATAATTCAAGATATGCCTGCTGGTTTTCTGATTTGGAGGAGTAGAGTTCCTGAACGATGGTCCCTTTACAACTCTCATCGGCAAAGAGGATGTTTCTAGAGATAGTAGAGATACCATCATCAGACAAGCAGGTGAGGATATAGATTGGTTTTTCCAGTATTAGATTTTTTGGAATGTGAATAAAAACTCCTGAATTAAATGCAGCGTTGTTTAAGGCGGTAAATTTATCATTTTTTGAATTAGACCCCTCCAATGATTTTTTTACTAGCTCCGAATTATTTTTAATTGCATCCTCAATTGAAGAGATTACAAGTCCCTTTGATTTTAGTTCATCAGAGATACTGATTTTGTGAATATTAGTTCCTATTTGTATAATGCAAGTTTCCTTATCTAATTCTCCCAATCTCTTTTGTAGAAAACTTGGGACTACATTGTTTGTAGACATTGAAAGGGAAACTTGTTGTGGATCCATTTTTTTTGCATCAGTGTATTTGGTATAAAGAGCAGATGTTTCAATTGGAAGACTTTCATAAATAGATAAAGAATTTCTTCGGTATTCTTTTAACCAATCTGGTTCATTTTTAGATGATGATATTTCATCAATATGTCCAAGACTAATTGTCGAAAGCGTTTGAGACATGACTGATAGTTTTATAATCTAACCGACAGAATCATCCATCTCTATTCTGATGAGTCTGTTTAATTCTACTGCATACTCCATCGGTAATTCTTTTGTAAATGGTTCCATGAATCCGTTTACAATTAAGGATAATGCTTCTTCTTCGGAAAATCCTCTACTCATTAGATAAAAGATTTGTTCATCACCAATTTTTCCCACAGTTGCTTCATGGGTAATTGTTGCATCCTCTTGATTGATTTCCATGTATGGATATGTTTCAGTCTTTGATGTGTCATCTAGTAGCAAGGCATCACATCTTACTGTTGCCTTTACATTTGTAGCCCCCTTTGCAACACTTAGTAATCCTCTGTATGTAGATCTTCCATCAAGTCTGCTTACAGATTTTGAAGTAATTTTTGAGGTGGTGTTTGGTGCAAGATGGACCATTTTAGCGCCCGTATCTTGGTGTTGGCCTTTTCCTGCAAAGGCAATTGATAGTGTCTCACCATATGCACGCTCTCCCATCAAATAGATCCCAGGATACTTCATTGTAAGTTTACTTCCAATGTTTCCATCAATCCATTCTACTGTAGCACCTTCATATGCATAAGCACGTTTTGTAACGAGATTGTAAACATCACTACTCCAGTTTTGGATTGTGGTGTAACGTAGCTTTGCATCTTTATGTGCAACTAATTCAACAACTGCAGAATGCAGCGATTCAGATGAATACACAGGAGCAGTGCATCCCTCAATATAATGAACTTCAGAGCCTTCATCGGCAATGATCAAGGTTCTTTCAAACTGTCCAATATTTTCTGCATTAATCCTAAAGTATGCTTGAAGAGGCATGTCTACTTTAACGCCAGGGGGAATGTAAATGAAGGAACCACCACTCCATACTGCGCTGTTTAATGCAGCAAATTTGTTATCCTCTGGTGGAATAATTTTACCGAAATATTTTTTGAAAATTTCCGGTTGTTCTTTTAGTGCAGCATCAGTATCTAAAAACAAAACTCCTTGTTTTGCCAAATCTTCTCTTAAACTATGATAAACAACTTCGGACTCGTATTGTGCACCTACACCTGCAAGGAATTTCTTTTCAGCTTCTGGAATGCCAAGTTTGTCAAATGTAGCTCTTACATCTGCTGGAACATCATCCCAATTCTTTTCAGTTTTTTCAGTTGCTTTGGCATAATAAAAGATATTTTGAAAGTCAATTACGCTAAGGTCACCACCCCAAGTTGGCATTGGTTTTTTCATAAAAATTTCATAAGATCGTAGTCTAAAATCAAGCATCCATTGTGGCTCATCTTTCATTTTACTGATTGCAATTACAGTATCCTTTGAGAGGCCTTTTTTGCTGAGATGTACATACATGTCAGTTGAATCTTTAAAATCATATTTTGAATAATCCATGTCAAGATTTTCAGTAGTCATACAGAAAATAACCCCGTTATATTATAAATACATGAGGAAAAATAGGTGGAGCTAAATAGCTTTAGCTTATCTTTTTA
>DATKZR010000133.1:0-2361 GCA_035527875.1 Nitrosopumilaceae archaeon
AAATTAACTAAGGTAGAAGGTGCCAAAGAACAGTATAATAATACGGAAGCGAAGATATCCGCGTTAAGTTCTTTAGTGGAGCAACTTAAAGAAATGAATAAGAAAATAGCTCAAACAGAAATAAATGAGGCGGAAAATCAAAAACAGTTTGATGAATTGCTGGAACAATTGACCACGTGTCCGATGTGTTCCAGCACACTTGTTATGGAAACCAAAGATCACTTACTGGAGTCGTATAAAGAATGAAAGAGCGATTAGATAAAACCCGGAAGGTTTGGATTATATCTGACACGCACATTTGCCACAGTAAATTGATTAAAGAAGGCATGCGACCGCTCGATAATGACGCACGAATCAAACGATTTTGGCAGTCATTAGTTTTCCCCAACGATTTGATTTATCATTTAGGAGATGTTTTTCTAGGGAAGAAAAAAGAATTTGTGCCGTGGATTTCAGATCTTCCTGGCATAAAAATTCTGTTTCGAGGAAACCATGACAAGGAAAGTACCCAATGGTATTTGAACAAAGGTTTTGCTGCAGTATTAGAACATGGCTCAATTATAGTTAAAATGAAAGTTCTGGGAGGGCAAGTTGAAAAAACGCGTGTATTGCTATCACACAAGCCTATGCCTATTCCTGAATTTGGCGATATGCGAACAATCAACATTCACGGCCATTTTCATAACTGTGCTATGGCTTTATGTAGCCCGACATTAGTTCGTTTACTAACTCCTAATCACTATCTTTTTTCTCTTGAAAATGTTAAATGGAAACCACAACTATTAGATAGAACATTTTTGGATGGAGTTCTTCTACAAGGAGAGTAAAAATGTTGTTCAATCAAATTCGATGTTTAGAAGATTTTGAACGATTAACACCAATACCAAATATGAAAAATCATGTTGGCACTTATATGGTAAGTGAGATCATGTCTATTCTCCATTCAAGTGGGGCGGAAATCTTAGAGATAAGTGAGATGCTTTGTGGACTTAATTATAACTTTTTTGAATCTCTATATTTGTTAATGGGACAACAGATAGTAGATTTACCCTTCGCTTCGGAAAAACTTAAACACATAATATGGTATTCTCTTGATAGACAGAAAGCATTTGCAGCGAAAGTAGTAGATTCACAGGAAATAAAATTGAATAAAATAATGGATGATTTAGATGAACTCATTATGAAAAAACAAATGAAAGAGGATTCGATGTTCCTTTTTGATTTTTTTCAAAAGCAACTAGTTGAGGTACAAAAATGATTCTTGGAATTTTCGGTGACACCCATTATACTAATAGAGGACCCAGTAAGCGGAAAGACGATTTCTTTGCGACACAACTGGCCAAAACGGCAGAAGCTCTTACCATTTTCGATAAGTTCAAGGTCGATTACGTTTTGCAGTCAGGAGATTTGTTTGATACGCATTCGCCAGCTAATCGAGTTAAAGCGGCCGTTATCAGTTTATTGAAAGAACACAAAAGGAAGTTTTACTGCATCGCTGGACAGCACGATATATCTGGGCATTCTTTAGGAACATTGCCTAATAGTCCTTTAGCTGTTCTAGCAGCTTCTGGAGATATTGAATTGGTGGGGGAAGAAGGTACCAGACTTAGACCTCCTGGAACACGAGCACGGGATGAAGTACACGTATACGGAGCTAGTTTTGGTGCAGCAGTTCCTAAACCAAAATATCCAGATGTCTATAACGTTCTTGTAATCCACGCCATGATAGGTGATAGAGAATTGTATCCAGGGCAGCATCTAGTAAAGCCCAAGAGATTTTTGGCAAAGTATCCTGAGTACAATTTGGTTGTGGCAGGAGATTATCATTATTCTTTCAAAGCTACTTGGCAAAGCCGAACAATAGTTAATGCGGGTTGCTTGGTTAGAAAGACAGTATCGACGTATGATTTAGAGCATAAACCATCTGTAGTGACTTTTGATACAGAAACAAGTGAAGTGACTTTCCATCCTTTGACTTACACCCCTTCAGAGGAGGTTTTTGATCTAACAAAGAACACTACCAAAAACAGTTTTGATGTAGAAGGATTTATTGATGCCATAAAGAGAAGTTCAGAAGTTAAAGATGGAAGTACAAAAAATTGGATGCGATTCATGCTACAAATATTCAAAGATAAAAAGACTCGTCCAGAAGTACAGGATCTTATTGATGAATGTATGGAAGAGGTTAAATCATGAGTGATGTGATTGCTAGCGTTAAAGCTAAACAACGGAAAATAAAAGAGCTGCAAAAAACACAAGCCCAGAATGAAGGTAGTAAGGCCCAGGTGTTAAAGCAACTAAAAGAAAAATTTGATGTGGATTCACAGGCAGATGCAGAAGTGGTCTTAAGTGAATTTATGC